>JACCVL010000280.1 GCA_013698185.1 Nocardioidaceae bacterium | reverse complement strand
GCTCAGGGTCGACGCCGAGGGCCTCGTACAGCGCGGCTGCGGTGGCCCGCCCGGTGACGGCGTCCTCCAGGAACCGGACGTGCACGCCGTCGCCGAAGCACTCCAGCCACGGCTGCAGGTGGTCGAGGTAGTGCCCGCGCTCGAGATAGGCGAAGGGGGAGACCGAGGTCGCGCTGGGGTCCCAGTCGCGCGGGCCGAGCAGGTTCTCGGCCAGCGCCTGGTCCAGCGGCCGCTGCTCCACCCCGTGCCCACGGCTGAACCGCCAGTTGGACACCGCCCGGGCGACCGGGTCGCGCAGCTGCACCACGATCCGGGCCGGCCCGAACACGTCGGCTGCCCGCGGTGCGGCCGCTGCAGCGTCGATGTAGCTGGTGCTCTTCTCGCCCAGCAGCGACTCCGACGTGGCGTGCGCGAAGTAGGTGCCGCGGTACCAGTCGAGGCCGCGCCCGGCCAGCTCGGCGGACATGAACACCTTTGGCTCCGGCCGCGCCGGTCTGGCCATGGCGATGTCCGGATGCGCCTCCAGCAGCTGCTGCAGGCCGGTGGTGCCGCACCGCTGGGCGCCGATGACGAGCAGGTGCCGCGTCACCGCGGGACCCGGTCGACGACGTGGTACGTCTCGCTGGCGCTCACCGCGTTCAAGGTGCGCACCACGTACTCACCGAGCATGGACAGCAGTGCGATGGTGACGCCGTTGAACATGGCCGTCAGCACGATCAGGGTGGTCCAGCCGGGCACGCGGGTGTCCGACACGAGGCCCTGGACGAGGTAGGCGGCGCCGAGGGCGAAGGCGAGGAACGAGATGACGAAACCGCCGAAGGCCGCCAGCCGCAGCGGGAACAGCGAGTAGCTGAACAGGATCGTCAGCACCAGCCGCAGGATGCGGATCGTGCTGTAGGTGCTCTTGCCAATACTGCGCGGCTCGTGCCGGACGAGCACGTCCGAGCGGTTGCTGGAGTACAGCAGCGCCTGCCCGGTGATGTAGGGGTAGGCGGTGCGCGAGGCGCAGATCCGGTCGACGACGTCGCGACGCAGGATGCGGAAGTTCGAGACCGTCAGGTCCGGCGGCTGGGCGAAGACCCTGCGGTTGATCAGCGAGATCAGCTTGCTGCCCAGCTTGCGGTAGAAGGCGGCCCGCTTGGCCTCGAACCGGCCGAAGACGACGTCGCGCCCGGTCATGGCCTCGTCGATGAGCACCCGCACCTGGTCGGGGGGGTTCTGCAGGTCGTCGTCCATCGTGATGACGTAGTCGCCGGTGGCCTCCCGGAAGCCCGCGAGGTTGGCGTTGTGCTGGCCGTAGTTGCGCAGCAGCCTGACCGCGACCACATGCTCGTTCGCCCGCGCCTTCTCGGCGATGATGTCCCAGCTGCGGTCCCGGCTGCCGTCGTTGACCAGGATCAGCTCGTACGACAGCCCCTGGTCCTCGAAGGTCGAGACGATGCGGTCGACGGTCTCGCCGACGACACCTTCGCTCTCGTAGACGGGGACGACGATCGAGTAGGTGAAGTCGTGGGGGTCCAGCAGACCGGGCGGGTCGACGGTCTGCTTGTCCAGATCGGGGTGTGGTGAGCTGATGCGCGCCGGTCCGTTCTGCGGGAGGCCAGTGGAGTCAAGACCCAGTGGAGTCAAGACATTGTGGCGCGCGACTGTATCCAACCGCGCACCTCGACCCCACCCGGCGCGCCCCGCCGTCCGCGGGCCCGCAGGCGAGTGACCGGCGGCTAGGCTCGGGCCTCATGCCCGGTCGAGCGCGAGACACGTTCGCGCTGGGCGCCGGCTCGCTGCTCACCGGCTTGCTGGCCTACGTCTTCTTCGCGCTCAGCACCCGCATCCTCGGCGCCGCCGAGGCGGCGCCGGTCTCGGTGCTGTGGACGTACTGGAGCTTTGCCGCCGCGGCGCTCACCTTCCCCCTCCAGCACTGGATCGCCCAGTCGGTCGCGGCCCGCGGCGGGGAGGGTGCGGTGCAGCGGGCGCTGCCGCGGGTGGCACTGGTCGTGGCCGCCATCGCGGTCGCCGTCGGGGCGCTCGCATGGCTCGCGCGGGAGGCCCTGTTCCACCGGGGGGACGCCTGGTTCCCGGTGCTGGTCGGTGTCGTGACCCTGGGGTCGGGCTTCATCGGCGTGGTCCGCGGTGGCCTATCGGCCCGTCGGCGCTTCATCAGCGTCGCCTGGGTGCTGGTGATGGAGAACGCGTCTCGCTGCGTGGCGGCGGTGGTGCTGGCCCTCGCCAACGTGAAGGCCGCCGTCGGATACGGCATCTGTCTGGCGGCGGGGTCGCTGGCGGGGGTGCTGTGGCCGTCGGCGGTCCGCTTCTCCTCCGTGCAGGCCAGGCCCAGCACGGAGTCACCGCTGCGCTTCCTCAGCGGCGCGGCCGGCGGCCAGCTGATCGGACAGGCGGTCCTCACCGGCGGCCCGATCGTGCTCGCCCTCAGCGGCGGTTCCGCGGTCCAGGTGACCGCGCTGTTCGCCGCGCTGGCGCTGTTCCGGGCGCCCTACACGCTCGCGATCGGGCTGGTGTCACAGCTGACCGGACGCCTGACCACCCTGGTCGTGCAGGGGCGGCGGGCGACCCTGCGCCGCGTACGGCTGGTGGTGGTGGCGGCATCGGCCGCGGGCGTCGCTGCCGCCGCCGTCATCGGTGCGCTGGTCGGCCCGCAGCTGGTCCAGCTGGTGTTCGGGGCGGGGGTGCGCATCGGCCAGCTCCCGGCGGCGCTCGTCGCCGTCGGCAGTGCACTGGCGCTGTCCAACCTGGTGGTGGCGATCATGATCCTTGCCCAGGACCGCAGTGGCGCGGTGGCGCGTGCCTGGGTGGTGGCCTCGGCCGCGGGCGCTGCGGTCCTGGTGGTCTCGACGGCGGAGCCGCTCACCCGCGCCTGCTGGGCCTTCGTGGCGGCGGAGGTGGTCGCCCTGGCCGCCCTGCTGACCGAACAGGTGCGGGGCGCCTCAGCGGGCGGTGCTGGGCCGCCGCGGCCGGCGACCACCTCGTCGTCGAGTGAGCCGTACGGCTAGTCGCGTTGAACGACCGCCCACCACTTGGATGGGGGCCGGGATACTTGCTGGGTGCGCCCGTCCCGTGACCAGACCCCTCCCCGGCGAAGCGCCGCGCCCTGGACCATGGTCGCGCTCCTCACCGTCGCCGGATGCACCTCGGCGCCGAACGCAACACCGACGGGCGCTGAGCAGGCGGCGCCCGATCTCGCCGTGACGGTGCTGCAGCAGCGGGTCGACGCCACCACCAGGACCGTCGGCGTCGAGACCACCAACCGCTCCGACGTTGCCGTACACGTCTCCGCTGTCCGGCTCTCCGGTGGTGGTACCAACGCGGCGCCCACGCCCTTGGACACCGACCTGCAACCCGGTTTGACGGTGGCGTTGCGCACCTCCTACGGGCGACCCGACTGCGACGACCGCGCTGATGCCGTGGTTGCTCACCTGACGGTCGACGGCCGCACCGTCGCCCTTCCCGTTGACGAGGCAGGGCAGGACCAGGTGCGCCGACTCCTGGACACCGACTGCGCGGCGATCAGGCTGGGCGAGACCGCGTCGGTCCGGCTCACCGGTCCCTACCAGCAGACGACGTACGGCGGCGAGCCGTGGCTGGCCGGACGGCTGGTGGTGACGCGCCGGTCAGCGGGTGCGGCGGTTGCGGTGCACTCGCTGGACGGCAGCGTGCTGATCGACCTGCGGCCGGTGGGAAGGCTGGCCGGGCTGCCCACCGACGCCGAGCGTGCCGTGACCCCGGTGCTGCTCGGTAGCAACGGCCGGTGCGACGCCCACGCACTGGGCGGCTCCACGCAGACGTTCCTGCTCAGCGCCTTCGTCCGGCTCGACGGCTTCGACGAGCAGCGGGTGGTGCTCACCCCTGCACCATCGGTCCAGAACCGCGTGCTCGCCGTGGTCGACGAGGCGTGCTCATCCTGAGCGGTGGACGTCTCTTACGGCGCGAGTCTCGAGCTGATCCCGGCCGGGCCAGACGGAATGAGCGAGCTCATGTGCTGTCTCCTTCTCCTTGCGATGGCATGCAGGTCACGGCCGACCACAGGGTGCGGTGACGCCGGTGTATCCCGCTGCGTCTCACGCGTGGCGCCACACCTTGTACGAGCTGAGGACGAGCAGCACGAGCAGGGGGACGAGGACGAGGCTGGGGACGACTCCGAGGAGCAGCCCGCCGACGACGGCGCCGGCGATCGAGCCTGCGGTCATGATGACGACGAAGGACGTGTTGTCGCGGAGGATCGCGAAGCTGGCGTCTCGGCTGTAGCGGGTGAATGCCACCAACATGGTCGGCAGCGAGACCACGAGAGCCAAGGTTCCGGCGATCTTGATGTCGACGGCGAACAACACGACGATCGTGGGAATCAGCAGCTCGCCACCGGCCACGCCCATCAGGGCGGCGACGACACCGATGGCGACCCCGGCGACGACACCGGTGCCGACGCGGACGGCGACCGGCAGGTCGAGGGCCTGGACGTGGCCGAAGTGGGTGGCGACCAACGTGGCGGCCATGAGGAGCAGCAGGACCGCGAGGACGCGGTAGAGCCTGGTCGAGCGCATCTGGGTGGCCCAGCTGGCACCGATCCAGGCACCGATGAGGCTGCCCGCGAGGAGGTTGACCGACACCGCCCAGTGCGGCGCCACATCGGAGAGGGGAACACCGATAAGCCGGGCCGGCAGCGCCGTCACGACCACGACCAGGCTCATGGCCTTGTTCATGATGACCGCCGGCAGAGCGGCGAAGCCGAACAGCCCGATGAGCAGCGGCAGGCGGAACTCGGCACCGCCGAGACCGATCATGCCGCCGAGCACTCCGACGGCGGCTCCGGTGGCGAACACCAGTGACGATGTCCCGCCCTGGCTCGTCGCGCCGGTCACCGCACAGACAGTACGGCGGCCTCGCGGCTGCCGGCGGTTCCGCCCGCCCGGCACTCTGCCGTCAGCGCGGCAGCGCCGAGCGGCGCCAGCCGTCGGGTCCGACCGGCAGCAGCTGCCG
>JACCVL010000256.1 GCA_013698185.1 Nocardioidaceae bacterium | reverse complement strand
CCCACGCCAGTCGGGCGCCGGTGGTGCGAGCCAGGGCAACCGCCGCGCTCAGTGCGCCCGGCACCGTCGCGAGCCGCTCACCGACGAGCACGATGCTCCCGGCGTCGAGCGCGGCCTCCCCGTCGTCGGCCAACGCACGCAGCGCGGCCGGCTCCCCGCCGGGCACCGTCTGCACCAGTCGGCCGTTGAGCTTGCGCAGGCCCCTGGTGGTGTGGCTCGCGACCGCGTGCACCCGGAGCCGGTTCTTGGTCACTGCCTTGCGCAGGCGCAGGAAGACGATCGGCGACTCGTCCTCGGGGTCGAAGCCGGCCAGGACGACGGACTTGGTCTGCTCGAGGTCGGCGTAGCTCACGCCCAGCCCGCTGCCCGCGACGACGGCGGCCAGGAAGTCCGCCTCCTCGGCGGAGTGCGGGCGCGCCCGCAGGTCGATGTCGTTGGTGCCCAGCGCGGTGCGGGCGAACTTCGCGTACGCATAGGCGTCCTCGCGGGTGACGCGGCCGCCGGGCAGCACGCCCACCCCGCCCCGGGCCGAGGCGAGGCCGCGGGCGGCCACCGCGAACGCCTCTGGCCAGGAGGCCGGGCGCAGCCCACCGGTCGCGGTGTCACGGACCAGCGGCCGCGTCAGCCGGTCGTCGGCGCGGGCGTAGGCGAACCCGAAGCGGCCCTTGTCGCAGTTCCACTCCTCGTTGACCCGGGGGTCCGAGCCGGCCAGCCGGCGGGTGACGGTGCCGCGTCGGTGGTCGGTACGCAGCGCGCACCCGCTCGCGCAGTGCTCGCACACCGACGGGGTGGACACCAGGTCGAACGGGCGCGCGCGGAAGCGGTAGGCCGCGCTGGTGAGCGCACCCACCGGGCAGATCTGGATCGTGTTGCCCGAGAAGTAGGACTCGAAGGGCTCCTTCTCGTAGATGCCCACCTGCTGCAGCGCACCCCGCTCGATCAAGGCGATGAACGGGTCCCCCGCGACCTGCTCGGAAAAGCGCGTGCAGCGGGCGCACAGCACGCAGCGCTCGCGGTCGAGCAGGACCTGGGCGGAGATGTTGATCGGTTTGGTGAAGGTGCGCTTGGTCTCGGCGAAGCGGGCCTCACCGCGGCCGTTCGACATGGCCTGGTTCTGCAGCGGGCACTCGCCGCCCTTGTCGCAGACCGGGCAGTCCAGCGGGTGGTTGACCAGCAGGAACTCCATGATGCCCTGCTGCGCCTTGTCCGCGACCGGTGAGCTGGCCTGCGTGCGGACGACCATGCCGTCGGCGACGGTCAGGGTGCAGGAGGCCTGTGGCTTGGGCAACGCGCGGCCGTTGCCCGCGTCGGGCACCTCGACCAGGCACTGCCGGCAGGCGCCCACGGGGTCGAGCAGCGGGTGGTCGCAGAACCGCGGGATCTGCACCCCGATGCGCTCGGCCGCCCGGATCACCAAGGTGTCCTTGGGCACGCTGATCTCGACGTCGTCGATGGTGATCGTGACCAGGTCGGCAGCCGGCGCCGGGGAGTTGGCCGTGCTGCTGGTCCCGACGCGGGCGCTGCCGGTGTTGGTGACGCTCACGGCGCGACCGCTCCCACCGGGGCCGGCACCCGCTGGGGCGGCTCGGCGTGCAGCACCGAGGCTGCGTAGGGGAAGAGCTCCCAGGCCGGAGTGTGCGTCCCGGCGACGAACTCGTCGCGGAAGTGCTGCACGGCGCTCTGTACGCAGGCTGCGGTCCCGTCGGCCAGGGCACAGAACGAGCGGCCGGCCATGTTGTCGCACATGTCGAGGAGCGTGTCGATGTCGGCCTCGGTGCCCTGGCCGGCCTCGAGCCGGCGCAGCACCTGCACCATCCACCACGAGCCCTCACGACACGGTGTGCACTTGCCGCACGACTCGTGCTTGTAGAACTCGACCCAACGCAGCGTCGTGCGGACGACCGAGGTGGTCTCGTCGAAGATCTGCAACGCCTTCGTGCCGAGCATGGACCCCGCGGCCCCGATCCCCTCGTAGTCGATGGGCACGTCGAGGTGGTCGGCGGTGAGGATGGGAGTGGACGAACCGCCGGGCGTCCAGAACTTCAGCTCGTGGCCGCGGCGCACGCCACCGGACAGCTCGAGCAGCTGGCGCAGCGTGATGCCGAGCGGCGCCTCGTACTGGCCTGGTCCGACGACATGGCCCGACAGCGAGTACAGCGTCATGCCCTTGGACTTCTCGGTGCCCATCGACGCGAACCACTCCGCACCCTTGTCCACGATGACGGGTACCGACGCAATCGACTCGACGTTGTTGATGACCGTGGGGCTTGCGTACAACCCGGCGATGGCCGGGAACGGCGGACGCAGCCGAGGCTGTCCGCGACGCCCCTCGAGGGAGTCCAGCAGCGCGGTCTCCTCGCCGCAGATGTACGCCCCCGCCCCGGCGTGCACGATGATGTCGAGGTCGTAGCCCGACCCATGGATGTCGCGGCCGAGGTGTCCGGCGAGGTAGGCCTCCTGTACCGCGCGCTGCAACCGCCTCAGCACGTGCAGCACCTCACCGCGGACGTAGATGAAGGCGTGCCGGGCCCTGATCGCGTACGACGAGATGATGACCCCCTCGACCAGCGTGTGCGGTGCGGCCATCATCAGCGGGATGTCCTTGCAGGTCCCGGGCTCGGACTCGTCTGCGTTGACGACCAGGTAGTGCGGCTTGCCGTCGCCTTGGGGGATGAAGCCCCATTTCATGCCGGTGGGAAAGCCGGCACCACCGCGGCCACGCAGACCGGACTCCTTGATCAGCTCGATCAGGTCGTCGGGCTCGGACTGCAGGGCGCTGCGCAGCCCACGGTAGCCACCTGCGGACTCGTAGGTGTCCAGGGTCCAGGACCGGTCCTGGTCCCAGGTGTCGGTGAGCACCGGTGTCAGCATCGGTGCGATCGGCGGCTCGGTGGCCGGGCTGCTCACGGTCGGTCCTCCCCTGTGCGCGCATCGCCGTCGGCGTCGGGCGTGCGTTCGCTGTCGTCCACGGCGGTCGCCGCCGACTCCTGGATGTGGGTCTCCTGGTCGCCGCGCGTGTAGGCCGAACCGCCGTGGGAGGTGGCGGGGTCGGCCCCGACCCTCTCACCCGTGCCGGACTTGGTCTCCTCGGCGTCCTTGCCCTCGGCACCGTGGGAGTCCGGGGCGGTCCAGCCGTGCTCACGAGCCAGGCGTAGCCCGGCCAGCGACGCCGGCCCGGCCCCTGGCCCCTCGTCGGCGCGGTCGTCGGGAAAGCCCGCGATGACCCGCTCGGCCTCGCGCCAGGTGCAGACCTGGGGTCCGCGGGTGGATCGCACCGGTCGGCCGGCTCGCAGCTCGTCGACCAGGTCGACGGCGGTGTCGGGCGTCTGGTTGTCGAAGAACTCCCAGTTGACCATCACGACCGGCGCATAGTCACAGGCAGCGTTGCACTCGACCCGCTCCAGCGACACGCTTGCGTCCTCGGTGGTCTCGTCGTTGCCGATGCCGAGGTGTCCCTGCAGGCGGTCGTAGATCGCGTCGCCGCCCATCACCGCGCACAGCGTGTTGATGCAGACCCCGACGTGGTAGGCACCGACCGGGCGCCGCTTGTACATCGTGTAGAACGTGGCGACCCCGCTGACCTCGGCGGCGCTGATGGCCAGCAGGTCGGCGCAGGCCTCGATTCCGCGGGGGGTCACGCAACCCTCGACGCTCTGCACCAGGTGCAGCATCGGCAGCAGCGCGGAGCGGGGCTGGGGATAGCGCCCCGCCAGCTCGCGCAGCTCGGCCAGGGTCTCGGCGGGCAGCTCGCCCTCGGCGAGCTGGGCAGCGGTCCCGGCCTCCACGGTGGGCCGGCCGGGGAAGCCGACCGGAGGAACGGCAGCCATCAGCGGTCCACCCCGCCCATCACCGGGTCGAGGCTGGCGATGGCCACGATCACGTCCGCGACCATGCCGCCCTCGCTCAGCACCGACGTGGTCTGCAGGTTGACGAATGACGGGTCGCGGAAGTGCGCCCGGAACGGCTTGGTGCCACCGTCGGAGACCGCATGGCAGGCCAGCTCGCCACGCGGGGACTCGATGGCGGCGTACACCTGGCCGGGCGGCACCCGGAAGCCCTCGGTGACCAGCTTGAAGTGGTGGATCAGTGCCTCCATCGACTCGCCCATGATGTGGCGGATGTGGTCCAGCGAGTTGCCCATCCCGTCGCTGCCGACTGCCAGCTGGGCCGGCCAGGCGATCTTCTTGTCCGCCACGATCACCGGCTCACCCTCGGAGTCGGCCAGCCGGTCGGCGCACTGCTCAACGATGCGCAGCGACTGCCACATCTCTTCCAGCCGGATGCGGAAGCGGCCGTAGGCGTCGCAGCTGTCCCAGGTCACCACGTCGAAGTCGTAGCTGTCGTACCCCCAGTACGGCTCGGTGCGGCGCAGGTCCCACGGGTAGCCGGTGGAGCGCAGCACCGGCCCGGTGGCGCCCAGGGCCAGACAGCCGGCGAGGTCGAGGTGGCCCACTCCCACCAGGCGGCCCTTGAAGACCGGGTTGGCGTTGCAGAACGCGGCGTACTCGGGCAGCCGCTTCTTCATCAGCTTGATGAACTCGCGGATCTGGTCCAGCGCGCCCGGGGGCATGTCCTGCGCGACGCCGCCGGGGCGGATGAAGGCGTGGTTCATGCGCAGGCCGGTGATCAGCTCGAACAGGTCGAGCACCAGCTCCCGCTCGCGGAAGCCGATGGTCATGACCGTCAGCGCCCCGATCTCCATCCCGCCGGTGGCGATGGCCACCAGGTGCGAGGAGATCCGGTTCAGCTCCAGCAGCAGCACCCGCATCTCCAGGGCCCGCTGGGGGATGTCGTCCTCGATGTCGAGCAGCCGTTCGACGGCCCGGGAGTAGGCCGCCTCGTAGCTGAACGGCGCGAGGTAGTCCATCCTCGTGCAGAAGGTGGTGCCCTGCACCCAGGTGCGGTACTCCATGTTCTTCTCGATGCCGGTGTGCAGATAGCCGATGCCGCAGCGGGCCTCGGTCACGGTCTCGCCGTCGAGCTCGAGGATCAACCGCAGCACCCCGTGCGTCGACGGATGCTGCGGGCCCATGTTGACCACGACCCGCTCGTCCTCGGCGTCGGCGGCTCCCGCGACGACGGAGTCCCAGTCCTGGCCGGTCACCGTGAAGACCGGGCCGGTGACGGTGTCCTGCTGCGGCGCGTACGGGTCGGCGGCAGGACGTCCTGGCGGCTGGTTGCCCATGGCGGTGCTCATCAGCTGTACGTCCTCCGCGTGTCCGGGGGCGGGATGGTGGCGCCCTTGTACTCCACCGGGATACCGCCGAGGGGATAGTCCTTGCGCTGCGGGTGGCCGGGCCAGTCGTCGGGCATCAAGATGCGTGTCAACGCGGGGTGCCCGTCGAAGATGATGCCGAAGAAGTCGAACGTCTCGCGCTCGTGCCAGTCGGCCGTTGGGTACACCGCGACCACCGACGGCAGGTGGGGGTCGGTGTCGGCCACCGACACCTCGAGGCGGATCCGCCGCCGGTGGGTCATCGACAACAGGTGGTACACGGCGTGCAGCTCGCGACCGACATCCTCGGGGTAGTGCACGCCGGAGACGCCGCTGCACATCTCGAAACGCAACGCGGCGTCATCGCGCAGGTGCTGCACGGTCGCCACCAGCTGCTCTCGTCGCAGGTGCAGGGTCATCTCACCCCGATAGACCACGACCTTCTCGATCGCGGCCCGGGCGTCGCCACCGAGCAGCTCGACCAGGCGGTCGGCCACCTGATCGAACCAGCCCCCGTACGGCCGCGGGCTGGCGCCCGGCAGGACCACCGGCCGACGGAGACCGCCGTAGCCGGAGGTGTCCCCAGAGCCCTGGACGCCGAACATGCCCTCGCGGATGGCGATGACCTCGAGGCTGTCGGCGCCGGCGGGGACCACGGTGTTCTCAGGCATGTCGCCCTGCACACCGAGGTCTCGCTCGGGGGCGTGCGGGGAGGTGCCGACGTGCGGCTCCTGGGTGCCCGTGCCCGCGGCCTCGGTGCGGCTGCCGGCGCGCAGCTTGTCGTCGTCGGTGCGGCGGTCGGGGTCGGTCATCGCAGCAGGCCGCGCATCTGTGCCGTCGGTTCGGCGGCCAGCGCGAGCTGCTCGTGCTGCTCGATCTGGACGCGGCGGTGCGGCCCCAGCTTCTCGGCCTTGATGTTGTCATGCAGCTTGAGGATGGCGTCGATGAGCATCTCCGGGCGCGGGGGGCAGCCGGGCAGGTACATGTCGACGGGCACCACGTGGTCGACGCCCTGCACGATCGCGTAGTTGTTGAACATGCCGCCCGAGCTGGCGCACACGCCCATCGCCAGCACCCACTTGGGGTTGGCCATCTGGTCGTAGATCTGGCGCAGCACCGGCGCCATCTTGTTGCTGACCCGGCCGGCGACGATCATCAGGTCGGCCTGCCGTGGTGAGGCGCGGAAGACCTCCATGCCCCAGCGCGAGCTGTCGTAGCGTGGCCCACCGAAGGTCATCATCTCGATGGCGCAGCAGGCCAGGCCGAACGTGGCCGGCCACAGCGAGGCCTTGCGGAAGTAGCCGGCGACCTGCTCGACCGAGGTCAGCAGCACTCCACTCGGGAGCTTCTCCTCGAGGCCCATCAGCTGTTGCCCTCCGGTGCGGTGGCGATCAGTCCCACTCGAGGCCGCCTCGGCGCCAGACATAGGCGTACGCGACGAACACGGTGCCGATGAACAAGACCATCTCGACCAGCCCGAAGAAGCCGAGCGCGTCGAAGGCGACGGCGTACGGGTACAGGAAGATGATCTCGATGTCGAAGACGATGAACAGCATCGCGGTGATGAAGTACTTCACCGGGAACCGGCCGCCACCCGCTGGCTGCGGGGTCGGCTCGATGCCGCACTCGTAGGCGTCCAGACGAGCCCGGTTGTAGCGCTTGGGACCGGTGAGTCCGCTGATGGCCACGGAGAACAGGCCGAAGCCGAGACCGAGAGCCAGCAGCGCGACGATCGGGATGTACTCAGTCACGGTCGGTCCTCCTACGTCTCGTACGGACGAGTCAGCATCCTAGGACCCCTCCCGAAGGGGCCCGCGGTCAGGCAGCCGGGGCGATCCGGCTCAGTGCGTTGATCGTGCGGTCCATCGCGTCCCCGCCTCGGGGCTCGGTCAGGTTGGCGAGCAGCTTGAGGGTGAAACGCATCAGGGTGGGCCGCTTTAGACCGTGCCGGGTCGCCTGCTTCATCACCTCGGGATGGCCGATCAGCTGCACGAACAGGCGCCCCAGCGTGTAGTAGCCGCCGTAGCGCGCGGCCAGCGCCTGCGGGTATGCCTGCAGCGCGCGCTCCCGCTCGGCGACCGGCCGGCCCATCGCCTGGGTGATGACGTCCGCGGCGAGCTCACCGGACTCCATGGCGTAGGCGATGCCCTCGCCGTTGAAGGGGTTCACCATCCCCCCGCAGTCCCCGACCAGCAGCATCCCGCGTTCGTAGTGTGGCTTGCGGTTGAAGCCCATCGGCAGCGCGGCCCCCCGTACGGGGGCGGTGCGGTACGGCTCCCGGAACCCCCACGCCTCGGGCGTGTGGTCGAGCCAGGTCTTGAGCAGGTCCTTGTAGTCGACGTGGCCGAAGGCCGCCGACGTGTCGAGGATGCCGAGGCCGACGTTGCAGGTGCCGTCGCCGACTCCGAAGATCCAGCCGTAACCGGGCAGCAGGGCGGAGCCGGCGGCGTTCGGCGGCCCGTCCCAGAGCTCGAGGTGGCTCTCCAGCCAGGCGTCGTCGTGACGCGGGCTCTCGTAGTAGGTGCGGACCGCGACTCCCATCGGCCGGTTCTCCCGGCGCTGCAGTCCCAGCGACAGGGCGAGGCGGGCGGAGTTGCCGTCAGCGGCCACGACGATGGGCGCCCGGAAGGTGGCCTCGTCCCCACTCCGCCGACCGGTCTCGTCGACGCCCCGCGCGGTCACACCGACAACCCGACCGGTGCGCTCATCCAGGACCGCACCGGTCACCGCCGTGCGTTCACGCAGCCGGGCGCCGGACTTCTCGGCGTGACGGACCAGGACCTCGTCGAAGTCCACCCGGGTGCGCACCAGTCCGTACGAGGGATAGTCGGCGAGGTCGGGCCACGGCAGCTCGAGACGGTGCCCACCGCCGACGATGCGCAGACCCTGGTTGCGCACCCACCCCGGCGCGTCGAGGTCGAGGTCCATCCGGAGCAGCTGGCGGGTCGCCCGCGGGGTGAGGCCGTCGCCGCACACCTTCTCGCGGGGAAAGGCGGTCCTCTCCAGCAGCAGCACGTCGATGCCCGCCTGGGCCAGGTGATGGGCGGCGGCCGACCCGGCGGGACCCGCACCGACGATGATGACGTCCGCGTCGCGGGCGTCCTGGCCGACAGCGTTGCCGCTGGTCGGTCTGGCGCTCATCGTCGTCCTTGACGCTCTCGGGGTGGCCGTTCGTGCGCTTGTGAATATCTTCACGAACTCGATTCTCCGAGTGTAGGCGCTACGCCAGGTCCCGGCGACCCCATCAGCCGGGCGCGGTCAGGGGCGTACGGCCGTGTGCAGAGCGACGATGCCACCCGACAGGTTGCGCCAGGCGACGCGATCCCAACCGGCGACGGCGATCCGGGCCGCGAGCCCCGGTTGGTCGGGCCACGCCCGGATCGACTCGGC
Source organism: Nocardioidaceae bacterium (assembly GCA_013698185.1). Taxonomy (GTDB): domain Bacteria; phylum Actinomycetota; class Actinomycetes; order Propionibacteriales; family Nocardioidaceae; genus JACCVL01. The sequence goes on along the minus strand of JACCVL010000256.1, from coordinate 2,837 downwards.
CAGGTAGACGTAGGCATCCGGACTGGACGCCACCACCCGGGCCACCGGCGGCAGCGCCCGCATGAGGTACTCGGTGTAGACGGTGGCGAATACCGGCAGCACCGGCCGGCTGAACTCGCAGACCACCAGGCGTCCGCCCGGCCGCGTCACCCGCGCCATCTCGTGCAGCGCCCGATCCGGCTCGACGACGTTGCGCAGCCCGAACGAGATCGTCACCGCGTCGAAGACCCCGTCCGCGAAAGGCAACGACATCGCGTCGCCGGCGGTGAAAGCCAGCCCGGGTCGCACGGCCTTCCCGGCCGAAAGCATGCCCAGGGAGAAGTCGCAGGGCACGACCAGCGCACCGGCGTCGGCAAAGGGCTGGCTCGATGTCCCGGTGCCCGCCGCCAGGTCCAGCACGGTGTCACCGGCGCGCGGCGCCACGGCGGCGACCGCGGCGCGGCGCCAGCGCCGGTCCTGCAGGAGCGACAGCACGTCATTGGTCCGGTCGTAGCGCGGGGCCACCGCGTCGAACATGGCGGCGACCTCGTCCGGGCGCTTGTCGAGCGAGGCTCTCGTCACGCAGGCAAGGCTGCCACGCCTGGCCTCGGCCGCCGCTCCGGCTCCCCCGGGCCGTAGTGTCGTTGCGGTGACCAGCGCTGCTGCGGGCAACCCCGACGTCGCTCCGCTGGTCGTGCGCAGCGTCGAGATCCCCGACCCCGGGTCCCTGCTGGCGCTGTTGCCTGCCGACGATCCCGTGGCCTGGCTGCACCACGGTGACGGCATGGTCGGTTGGGGGGTCGCGGCCCGCGTCAATACCGGGGGCGCCGACCGCTTCAGCGCAGCGCAGGCCTGGTGGCGACAGCTCGTCGGCCGGGCGGTCGTCCGTGACGAGGTCGGGCTACCCGGCAGCGGGCTCACCGCCTTCGGCTCCTTCGGCTTCAGCGACGACACCGGAGCGGCTTCCGTCCTCACGGTGCCACGGGTGCTTGTCGGCTCCCGTCGGCACGACGGCGGCCACCGGGCATGGATCACCGTGGTCGGCACCGATGGCATCCCCAGCACACCGAGCCTGCAGCCGGCGGTACCGGCCGAGGCACCTCAGCACCTGCGCTTCTCCGATGGGGCCCTGAGCGGAGGCCGGTGGGTCGGCGCGGTGCACGAGGCCGTGCGTCGCATCGGCCGCGGCGAGGTCGACAAGGTCGTCTTGGCCCGCGACCTGATGGCGCAGGCCGCCGGACCGGTGGACGTCCGCTGGCCGTTGGGCCGGCTCGCAGCGGCGTATCCCGGCTGCTGGACCTATCACGTGGACGGTCTGGTCGGGGCGACACCGGAGGTGCTCGTACGGCGCGAGCGCGGTCTGGTCACCTCACGCGTGCTCGCCGGCACCATCCGCCGTACCGGCGACGACCAACACGACCTGGCGCTGGCGGCCGCGCTGGCGCGCAGCAGCAAGGATCTGGAGGAGCACGAGTACGCGGTGCGTTCGGTCGCCGACGGGCTGGCGTCCCACTGCAGCACGGTCTTCGTTCCCGAGGCGCCGTTCGTCCTGCATCTGCCCAACGTGATGCACCTGGCCACCGACGTCACCGGCGTGCTCGCCGACGACAGCGGTGCGCTGGCGCTGGCGGCGGCCCTGCACCCGTCGGCGGCGGTCGGCGGCACTCCCTCGGTCGCGGCACAGCGGGTGCTGGCCGCACTGGAGCAGATGGACCGGGACCGCTACGCCGCCCCCGTCGGCTGGGTGGCTGCCGACGGGGACGGCGAGTGGGGCATCGCCTTGCGCTGCGGTTTCGTCGAGGGTGACCGGGTGCGGCTGTTCGCCGGGTGCGGCATCGTGGCGGGCTCGCAAGGCGATGACGAGCTGGCCGAGTCGCAGGCCAAGTTCGTGCCGCTGCGGGACGCCCTGGGCCCGAGCTAGCCCCGTTCCCGGCTGATCGCCGGCGCCGCCCCGGCCACCGCGAGATGGACCAGCGCCCGCAGGAGCGGTAAGGCCACGACCATGCCGCTCGACGTGGCTCCGTCGCCGAACAGCTCGACCAGCCACCCGGACCCGTCCGCGGCGCGCTCACCCGCGGCGAGAGTGCTGACGTACCCCATCCTGGCGATCAGCGCCCGCTCGGCCTCGTCACCGTCGGTGAGACTGGCGTAGTAGCCACCGCCGTCAAGGGCGCGCCTGGTCGCCGGGTACTCGTCGGGGTGGAAGTCCTGCCCGGTCCCCAGGTCGAGCGGCAGCGGGCCGGCCGAACGCGACCGGAGCAGCCAACCCATCTCCTCAGCCAGCATCGCGCCGTGCTGACGGCTCACAAACCACGAGGCGGCGCCGAACACCCGCGCCACCTCGTCCGCGACGATGCTCAGCCGGCGCAACACTCCCTGGTCGTCGTCCCCGGCCCAGGCGGCGAGGACCCGGTCGGTCACTCGCAACCCGGCGCTGGGGAACAGCACCGAGATCGGGGTCACGGTCTCCGACAACGTCTTCGTGCGCAGCCGCCGGGTGTGCTTTGTGCTGGTACTGCGCGGCGTCGGCCAGCCGAAGCAGTGCCCGTGCGGCCGCCGTCGCGCTCTCGGCCCCCAGCCGGTCGCCTGGTCTCCGTCGCCACCCCGACGGCCAATCCGGCTGCGTACGGCACCTCGAAGGCAGCCAATCGCTGCACGAGCTCGGCAACCTCGTCACGGTCCGGACCAGCGAGCAAGAGGACGAACTCGTCGCCACCGATGCGCGCAACCCTGGTATCCGACAGGCCTCCGGACGTGAGCAGGAGGTGGTCCGCGACGCGCTGGATCAGCTCGTCGCCCGCGGCGTGCCCGAAACGGTCGTTGACCGGCTTGAGCCCGTTGATGTCGCACAACACCAC
>JACCVL010000240.1 GCA_013698185.1 Nocardioidaceae bacterium | reverse complement strand
TCGCTGAACACCTCGAAGTCGACCCCAGAGTCGGTGAGCACCTGCTCGACCGACGCCACGATCCCGGCCCGGACGATCCCCGCGTCGGTGACTACGAAGGCCCGCGTCCTCCCCAGCGCCGTCACGGCGGCGCCCAGGGTCTGCAAGGCACCCTCACCGAACTCGATCGTGCCCGGTGGTGCGACGGTGAAGCGCTCGGACGACAGCATGCGGATCCTCGGGGGCAGCCGGTGAAGGGGGGTCAGGGGTCAGGACAGGTCGAACCAGGTCGTCTTCAGCGCGCAGTAGGCATCGAGTGCGTGCAGGCTCTTGTCCCGCCCGGCGCCGGTATCCTTGAACCCGCCGAAGGGGGTCATGACGTCGCTGGCGTCGAAGGTGTTCACCCACACCGTCCCTGCGCGCAGCCGCCGGGCCACCCGGTGGGCGGTCTTGACGTCGCGGGTCCAGACGCTGGCAGCCAGGCCGTAACGGGTGTCGTTCGCCAGCCGCACGCCCTCATCCTCGCCACGGAAGGTGATCGTGGACAACACCGGGCCGAAGATCTCCTCCTGTGCCACCCGCATCGCGTTGTCGACCCCGTCGAGCACGGTCGGCTGCACGAAGTAGCCGCCGGTCTGCTCCAGGACCCGCGCGCCACCGAGCGCGACCCCAGCACCCTCGCGTTGACCGAGCGCGATGTAGCCCAGCACCCTGTCCAGCTGCACGCCGTCGACGATGGCTCCCATCGTCGTCGCGGGGTCCAACGGGTCGCCGACGCGGAAGTGGTGCGCGACCTTGATGACGGCGTCCAACAGCTCGTCCTTGACCGACTCGTCGACGATCAGGCGCGACCCGGCGTTGCAGGTCTGGCCGGCGTTGTAGAAGATCCCCCAGGCGACCGCGGACGCGGTGGCGGCGATGTCTGCGACGTCGGCAAGCACCACCTGGGGTGACTTGCCGCCGGCCTCGATCGACACCGACTTGCCGTTGGACTCCGCGGAGTAGCCGAGGAACAGCCGCGACACCGCCGCCGAGCCGGTGAACGCGATCTTGTCGACGTCCGGGTGGCGTCCCAGCGCGGCACCGGCGGTCTCGCCCATCCCGGGCACGACGTTGAGCACGCCGTCGGGCAGCCCGGCCTCGGAGGCCAGGCGCGCCAGCAGCAGCGCGGACAGCGGCGACTGCTCGGCCGGTTTGAGCACGACGCTGTTGCCCATCGCCAGTGCCGGGGCGATCTTCCACGACGCGATGAGCAGCGCGTAGTTCCACGGGACGACGGCCCCGACGACACCTAGCGGTTCGCGGGTCACGAGGGCCAGCGCCTCCGGCCCGGTCGGCGCGATCTCGTCGTAGGACTTGTCGACCGCCTCCGCGTACCACTGGATCGTCCCTGCCGCCCCGCCGACGTCGGCGCGCAGCGACTCCCCGATCGGCTTGCCCACGTCCAGGGTCTCCAGCAGGGCGAGCTCCTCGGCATGCTCGCGCACGAGGTCGGCGAGGCGCAGCAGCACCCGCTTGCGGGCCCTGGGGGCCAGGTCGCGCCAGCGGCCGTCGTCGAATGCCCGACGGGCGGCCGCTACCGCCATCTCGACGTCCTGGGCGTCACCGGCGGCGACCCGGGCGAGCACCGAACCGTCACGCGGTGACACGTCGTCGAAGGTCTCGCCCGACACCGCGGCGCGGAACCGGCCGTCGATGAACAGCCGCGTCTCCGGGCGCGCAGCGCCCGCGCGGGCCACCCAGGTCTCGGCCGACAGGGTCTGTGTCACGTGATCCTCCAGCGGTCGATGGCGTCGGCGTCGAGCACGGCGCCGATGCCCGGACGCTGCGGGACCTCGACGAAGCCGTCGGCGGTCACGCCGAGCGGTTCGGCCAGCATGAAGTCCCGGCGCTGCGGGGTCCACCCCGGTGGGTCGTAGGGGAACTCGAGGTACGGGCCGCCACCGATGCCGGCCACCACGTGCAGGTTCGCCAGCAGCCCGATGCCGTTGGACCAGGTGTGCGGGGTGTACGAACGGTGCTTCAGCACGGCGACCTCGCCGAGCGTACGAGCCCGGGACATGCCGAGCGCCAGCACCACGTCCATCTGGTAGACGTCGAGCACGTCGTGCTCGAGCCAGCCGAGGACAGTCGGGACCGAGTCGAGCATCTCGCCGCCGGCGATGCGCATGCCGGTCCCGGCGCGCAGGGCCGACAGCCCCGCCTGGTCGTGGTAGGGCAACGGCTCCTCGACCCAGTACACGCCCAGCTCCGCGAGCCGCTGCACGCAGCGGCGCACCGAGCCGAGGTCCAACGCCGGCTCGACGTCGCCGGCCATCCGCCAGGCCTGGTTGAGGTCCACCATGATCTCGAGGTCGTCGCCGACGGCCTCGCGGGCGGCGGCGACGCAGGCGATTCCCTCGTCGAGACCGTCGCGGTCGATGCGGATCTTCATCGCCCGGAATCCCTGCTCGCGCAGGGCCAACGCCGACTCCGCGCGAGCCTGCGGTGACTTCAGCTCGCCGCAGGAGGCGTACGCCGGCAACCGGTGCAGGGCGTTGCCGAACAGCGTCGCGACCGGCAGCCCCGCCGCCTGGCCGACGATGTCCCACAGGGCGACCTCGAGCGGCCAGCACCGGCCCCCGTGGAAGTTGATCGTCTCGATCGTCCGGACGTGCCGGGAGATGTCGAACGCGTCCTGGCCGACGAACAGGTGCTCGCGACCGGCGAACCCGGCCATGGTGTCACCGGAGCCGATGCCGACGAGCCCTTCGTCGGTCTCGACCCGGACGATGGTGGCGTCGAAGTGCCGTCGCGGCACCGGGTCCCACGCTGCCGCGAACGGGGGGTCGAGGTCGAGACGCAGCCGGTCGAGGCGAACCGCGGTGATCTTCATCGGAGTCCTCGCACTGCTGGGTGGTCGACCGCGGCGACGATACCCGCCCGCTGTCACCGATCCCCAGCCGCGATCCGCCTCGGTTCAGCCGAGCGGGTCGTCGTCGCCGTACGGACGCAGGGCGAGCCTGCGGGCGGCCGGGTCGGCGGCCAGCCGCGCACCGACCTCGGCGCGCAACGCCGCCGGGTCGTCGACGCCGGCCCGCAGGTAGCGGCCGCTCAGGTGGTCGAGGGTGCCGGAGGCGGCGGCCGCCACCAGGTCGACGACCAGCGCCGGGTCCGTCCACTCGTCGCGGTCTGCCATGACGGGCATGCCGGCGGTCATCGCCGTACGAACGACGCCCGGTGCCACGTCGAAGACCGTGAGGCCGTGCTCGCGGCCCGCCTCGGCGTAGACCCCGGACAGCCGCAGGAGCGCGGTCTTGCTCACGCAGTACGCGCTGTAGTCGGACACGTCACGCAGCGCCATGCCCGAGGTCAGGCCGATGATGCGCCCGCCGCCGCGCTCCACCATCGACGGCACGATGGCCTGCAGCACCCGCTGGGTGCCGAGCAGGTTGACCTCCAGCACCCGCCACCAGGCGTCCAGGTCCGACCGCCACGGGTCGCACTCGACCGGGTCGATGGCGCCCGCGTTGCACACCACCACATCGATGGAGCCAAGCGTCTGCGAGACCGTGTCGACCACACGCGCGACGTCGCCGGCCACCCTCACGTCGCCGGCCACGCCTAGGCAGCGTCCCCCCGTGGCCTCGACCACGTCGACGACCTCCGCCACCTGCTCGGCGCTGCGCGCACACAACCCGACCGCGGCACCGCGCGCGGCCAGACCGGTCACGAGCGCACGTCCGATGCCAGGACCGCCGCCGGTGACCAGCACGACCAGACCGGTCAGGTCGGTCGCCTCGCTGCTACTC
>JACCVL010000224.1 GCA_013698185.1 Nocardioidaceae bacterium | reverse complement strand
GCCGATATCGACTACGGCTTCTACGAGGCCCGCACGACCTTCGGTCGCATCGGCGTGAAGGTCTGGATCTACAAAGGCGAGGTTGCGGGAACCCGCGACCTCACCCTTATAGATCCAGACCTTCACGCCGATGCGACCGAAGGTCGTCTTGGCCTCGTAGAAGCCGTAGTCAACGTCGGCCCGCAACGTGTGCAGGGGCACCCGACCCTCGCGGTAAAACTCCGAGCGGGACATCTCCGTGCCGCCGAGGCGACCCGAGCACTGCACCTTCACGCCCTGGGCGCCGCTGCGCATAGTGGTCTGCAACGCCTTGCGCATCGCGCGACGGAACTGCACCCGCCCAGACAGCTGCTCGGCCACACCCTGCGCCACCAGCTGGGCGTCGAGCTCGGGGTTCTTGACCTCGAGGATGTTGAGCTGCACCTGCTTGTTGGTGAGCTTCTCCAGCTCGCCGCGGATGCGCTCGGCCTCAGCACCCCGTCGGCCGATGACGATGCCGGGCCGGGCGGTGTGGATGTCGACGCGGACCCGGTCGCGGGTGCGCTCGATCTCGACCTTGGAGATGCCGGCACGATCCATGCCCTTGGAGAGCAGGCGACGGATCTTGACGTCCTCGCCGACGTAGGCCTTGTAGAGGTCGCCGGCGTACCAGCGGCTCTTGTGGTCGGTCGAGATACCGAGCCGGAAACCGTGCGGGTTGACCTTCTGTCCCACTATCGGACCCTGCCCTTCTTGCTCGACGGAGCGGCGTCGCCCGCGGCGGCCACCGGCCGGGGGGTGACGACGACGGTGATATGGCTGGTGCGCTTGCGAATGCGGTAGGCGCGGCCCTGTGCGCGCGGCCGGAACCGCTTCAGGGTCGGCCCCTCGTCGACCCGGACGGTCGACACGACCAGATCACGGCGGTCGAGCTCCTCGAGCGTCTCAGCGTTGGCGACCGCGCTCTCCAGCGTCTTGTAGACCGTCTCGGCGACTGCCTGCGGGGCGAAGCGCAGCAGCGGCAGCGCGGCATCGACGGGCATGCCGCGGACAAGGTCGACGACCCGGCGGGCCTTCAGGGGGGTGACGCGCACGAACCGCGCCACCGCGAAGGCGCCGGGCGCATCGCCCAACAGGCTCTCGCGGCGGGCGCTGATGCGCCTGCGCTCTGCAACACTCATGTGTTCGTACTCTCTCGTTACCGAGCCGGCCGCGTCAGCGGCGGCGGCTCTTTCGGTCGTCCTTGTCGTGCCCGCGGAAGGTGCGGGTCGGGGCGAACTCGCCGAGCTTGTGCCCGACCATCGACTCGGTCACGAACACCGGCACGTGCTTGCGGCCGTCGTGCACCGCGATCGTGTGACCGAGCATGGCCGGCACGATCATCGAACGGCGCGACCAGGTCTTGATCACGTTCTTGCTGCCCGCCTCGTTCTGGACGTCCACCTTCTTGATCAGGTGGTCGTCGACGAAGGGACCCTTCTTCAGGCTGCGTGGCATGGTGGCGGCCCCTCTCAGCGCTTGCCGGACTTGCGGCGACGGACGATCAACTGGTCACTGGCCTTGGCCCTGCGGGTGCGGCCCTCGGGCTGGCCCCACGGCGAGACCGGGTGCCGCCCACCGGAGGTCTTGCCCTCGCCACCACCGTGCGGGTGGTCGACCGGGTTCATGGCAACCCCGCGCACGGTCGGGCGCTTGCCCTTCCAGCGCATCCGCCCGGCCTTGCCCCAGCTGATGTTGGACTGCTCGGCGTTGCCCACCTCACCGACGGTGGCCCGGCACCGGACGTCGACGTAGCGCATCTCTCCCGACGGCAGCCGCAGCTGGGCGCGGTTGCCCTCCTTGGCGACGAGCTGGGTCGATGCCCCGGCGGAGCGGGCTATCTTGGCGCCGCCGCCGGGGCGCAGCTCGATCGCGTGCACCGTCGTGCCCACCGGGATGTTGCGCAGCGGCAGGTTGTTGCCGGCTTTGATATCGGCCGAGGCGCCGGCCTCGACCACGCTGCCCTGTCGCAGTCCCTGCGGCGCCACGATGTAGCGCTTCTCGCCGTCGGCGTAGTGCAGCAACGCGATGCGGGCGGTGCGGTTGGGGTCGTACTCGATCTGCGCGACCGTCGCCGGCACGCCGTCCTTGTCGTAGCGCCGGAAGTCGATCAGCCGGTAGGCCCGCTTGTGCCCGCCACCTTGGTGCCTGGTGGTGATGCGGCCCTGGTTGTTGCGGCCGCCCTTCTTGGGCAGGGGGCGCACCAGCGACTTCTCCGGGGTCGTCCGGGTGACCTCGACGAAGTCGGCCACGGACGAGCCGCGGCGACCGGGGGTCGTCGGCTTGTGCTTGCGAATTGCCATGAGTTCTCAGTCCTCGTCGTCTCTGGCTCAGCTGGCCGGGCCGGAGAAGATGTCGATGCGCTGACCCTCGGCCACGCTCACGATGGCGCGCTTGGTGTCCGGACGCTTCCCCCAGCCCAGGCGGGTGCGCTTGCGCTTGCCCATCCGGTTGGCGGTGTTCACCGATGTCACCGAAACGTCGAACACCTGCTCGACCGCGATCTTGATCTCGGTCTTGTTGGCGTCGCGACGGACCAAGAAGGTGTACTTGTTCTGGTCGAGCAAGCCGTAGCTCTTCTCGCTCACGACCGGCGCGATGAGTACGTCGCGGGCGCTCTTGTGCAGCGTGCTCACTGGGCGGCCTCGCTCTCGCCGCCGGCGGGCTGTGCCACGCGGCTCTTGGTGGTCTGCTTGTTGATCCAGGCGTCGAGCGCGGCCTTGGTGAACACCACGTCGTCGCTGGCGAGCACGTCATAGGTGTTCAGCTGCTCCACCGAGCACACGTGGACCGCCGCGACGTTGCGCAGCGACAACCAGGTGGTGGCGTCGTCGCGCTCCGCGACCACGAGGATGCGCGGCCGCTCGGACAACCGCAGTACGGCCGCCAGCGCCTGCTTGGTGGACGGCACTGCCGCCGAGACGAACGACTCCACGACGTGGATGCGACCGCCACGGGCACGGTCGGACAGCGCACCGCGCAGAGCTGCGGCCTTCATCTTCTTCGGCGTCCGCTGCTCGTATGAGCGCGGCGTCGGACCGTGCACCACGCCGCCGCCGGTGAACTGGGGTGCCCGCAGCGATCCCTGGCGGGCGCGGCCGGTGCCCTTCTGGCGGTACGGCTTGGCGCCACCGCCACGCACCTCGGCACGGGTCTTGGTCGATGCGCTGCCCGCCCGCGCGGCAGCCTGCTGAGCCACAACGACCTGGTGGATCAACGGCACGTTGACCTGAACGTCGAAATGCTCGCCGGGCAGGTCCACCGAGCCGGTCGTCGCACCGGCCGCGTCACGGATGTCGATGCTGGTCATGGCGTGGCGCCCTTCGCCTTGACGCCGGAGCGGACGAGAACGAGGCCACCACGCGGACCGGGGACGGCCCCGACGATCAGCAGCAGGCCCTTGTCGACGTCGACGGCGTGCACGGTCAAGTTCTGTGTGGTCACGGTGTCGCTGCCCATCCGACCGGCCATCCGCATCCCCTTGAAGACGCGACCCGGCGTCGCGCAGCCACCGATCGAGCCGGGCTTGCGGTGGTTGCGGTGCGCGCCATGCGAGGCACCGACGCCGTGGAACCCGTGGCGCTTCATCACCCCGGCAAAGCCCTTGCCCTTGCTGGTGGCCGTCACGTCGACGCGCTCGCCGGCGGCGAACAGGTCAGCGGTCAGCTCTTGGCCGGGCTCGTACGACGCCGCGTCGTCGGTACGGACCTCGACCAGGTGTCGGCGCGGGGACGCGCCTGACGTCGCGAAGTGACCGGCTTGGGGCTGGTTCACCTTGCGGGCCGCGATCTCACCGAAGCCGAGCTGCACGGCCGCGTAGCCGTCGGTCTCGGGCTTGCGGACCTGGGTGACCACGTTGGTCGAGGCCGCCACGATCGTGACCGGCACCAGGCGGTTGTTGTCGTCCCACAGCTGGGTCATGCCGAGCTTGGTGCCCAGCAGCCCGCGGACGGTACGTGTGTGTGTGCTCATGACTCAGACGCCCTCAGAGCTTGATCTCGATGTCGACGCCCGCCGGCAGGTCGAGGCGCATCAACGAGTCGACCGTCTTGGGGGTCGGGTCGATGATGTCGATCAGACGCTTGTGCGTCCTCATCTCGAAGTGCTCGCGGCTGTCCTTGTACTTGTGCGGCGAACGGATGACACAGAAGACGTTCTTCTCGGTCGGCAGCGGCACCGGGCCCGCGACCTTCGCACCAGTGCGGGTCACCGTGTCGACGATCTTGCGCGCCGATGAGTCAATGACCTCGTGGTCGTAGGCCTTGAGCCGGATGCGGATCTTCTGTCCAGCCATCGCCGTCGTCTCGTCCTTCTCACTCGTTCGTCTTCGGGCCGGTCGGCCCCGATCTACCGCTCACGCGACCGACCCCCGAGGTCGGGTGTGTCGCACGCTGCCCCAC
>JACCVL010000223.1 GCA_013698185.1 Nocardioidaceae bacterium | reverse complement strand
CTGAGTTGTGCTGCGACGACGGCGGTCATGTCTCACCTTCCTGGGAGAACGGTACTGGCGCGAATCGCCGACCGGAGGCACACTGCCAGCAAAGCTGTCGCGTCGTCGACGGGAGGAGTCCCGATGGTGGTCCTCTGGGTCATGAGTGCCGTGGGCCTGCTGGTAGTGGCTCCACTGGTGGTGCTGCTGGCCAGCTACGTCATCCGACCGGCTCTGGAGAGCGCGCGCTACGCCGACGACATCTTGGTACACGGCGTCGGCATCACCGCCGCAGTGGAGCCGGTCCCGGCGCTGGTCACCACCCGCGAGCTGGCCGGCGTGGTCTCCCAGCACGCCGTCGCCTACGTGGGCGCCCTGCGGCGCCTCGCCGCCAAGCCCTAAGGAGCGTGCCGTGTCCGCAGCAGCCATCGCAGCCCTGGTGGTGACGGGGGTACTCGTCGCCGCACTGGCCTTCTTCCTGATCTGGGTCGTCCTCATCCTGCGCCGCCTGACCGACACCCTGGGCAAGGTCGTCTTCGGTGTGGCGTCCATCGCGCACCGCGTTCAACCGGTCGAGCAGCTCGTCGGTGAGATCAACGCGGACCTCGTCGGCGTCGCCGATGCGTTGGAAGCCCTGGCCGCCGACCTCGACCCCCAGCGCGCCTCGCGCGCGTCATGAGCGGCCCGGCGGCACCCTCGACATTCCTCCGGAGCACCTGATGGCCCTCGAGTTTCGCTGTCGAGACGTCGGCGTGGCGTGCAAGAACGTCGCCAAGGCCGAGACTGCCGACGAGCTGGTTGCCGCGGTGGCGCGGCACGCCAAGTCCGAGCATGGCGTCGAGCTGAACCAGACGCTCATCGACTACGCCGTCACCAAGGTGCGTCCCGTCGGTGGCTGAGTCTGCCCCCCAGACCTCGCGCGGCGATTCCATCGAGCCCTCGCTCGCCACCCTCGGCCCCCTGCTCGACCGGCTGGAGGAGCTGCTGGCCGACGTGGAGCAGCTGGACCCGGAGGTCCGCGACCGCGTCTTCGAGCTGCTGGACGGGGTCGATGCCGTCCATCGCCTGGCGATCACCAGACTCGCCGCTGCAGTGCGCCACGACCTCACGCGCCTGCGCAGCGCGGATGCCGCGATCGACTGGCTGTTCGAGGCATACGGCGTGGGAGTCGACGACGTCGACGCCGCCTCGATGGCACTCGCACCGGTGCGTCCTTATCTGTATGAACACGGGGGCGACGTCGAGGTGCTGAGCGTCCAGCGCGGTGTGGTGCGGGTGCACCTGGCCGGCGCCTGCTCGGGATGCACGTCGGCCGCGGAGACCCTGCGCCACGGCGTGGAGGAGGCTTTGCGGGAGAACCTGCCCGGCTTCGTGGCGATGCAGGTCGAGCCCGACGAGGACGCCGTGTCCCATCCCCCACCGGCACAGGTGCTGCTGCAGATCACCCCCCGGCCTGCCGGCTGATCGGGTTGAGGGTTCGAGCGCTCAGACAACCGCTGCTGCGTGGACGGCCAGCAGCCGCCGCACCTCCGCGACGACGACGGGCACCGCGCGACGGGTTGCCTCCGACAGTCCCTGGCGTGGCTCCTCGGTGTCCGTCGTCTGCACGCCGATGACCAGTGTGGTCGCGGGCAGCACCCCCAGGCCGAGAGCGACCATGAGAGCCCGTGCGGGGGTGGCCAGGTGCATGTCGGCGAGCTCGTCGCGGCGCCGGGCCATGCTCAGCGTGCCGACGTCCAGCACGTCGGGGCGCTGCACCACCACGCTGCCTGGCGGACGCCCCAGATCGACCGCGTCCACCACCAACAAGACGTCGACGCCTGCCATCAGCTCCTGCACGAGGTGGATGCCCCCGATGCCGACTTCGAGCACCCGCACGCCGTCGGGCAGAGGTGCGCCGAGCAGGGCCTCGGCCACCACGATTCCCACGCCGTCGTCGGCCCGCAAGACGTTGCCGAAGCAGGCCACGATCGCGCTCACCGTGACAGGGTAGGCGGGTGGCAGCGGCTGAGCGGGACGCGCTGGTCGAGCGGCTCGCCCGCTACCCGGCCGAGCGCTATCCCGTGCAGCACGCCACCACGCAGTTCCACCTCGGATCGGTGCTGCTGCACGCGGGCGAGGCAGCTGCTGCGCTGACGGCGCTGAGCTCGGCGCGCGACGGGTTCGTTCGGGCCGGGATGCCGCTCGAGGCGGCCAAGGCGGCGGTGATGCAGGGCGTTGCGTTGCGCACCGCCGGCCGCCTCGACGACGCGGCAGCGGCCCTGACCGAGGCCGGCGCCGTACTGGGCGAGCTCGGGCTGCCGGCCGAGCAGGCCGCGGCTGCCTACGACCTGGGCTTGGTGCGGCAGGACAGCGGGGACGTCGACGGCGCCTACGTCGCCTGGAGTCAGGCGCGAGAGCTCTTTCTCGCGGCCGGCCTTCTGGCGCACGCGGCTGCCGCAGCCCGAGACCACGGCGCCTGCCTGCTTGCCACCGGCAACAGCTCGGCTGCCCGGCCGCTGCTCGCGCGGGCGCTGGACCTCGCGGAGCAGGCC
>JACCVL010000213.1 GCA_013698185.1 Nocardioidaceae bacterium | reverse complement strand
GGTCCAGCGGACCCGGCGGGCGCACCCCCGTCGACCCCGACGACCACCGGAGCCACACCACCGCACCCACGGAAGGCTGAGCAGTGGAACCCTTCGGCACCCGGCTTCGCGCCGCGATGGAACAGCGCGGCCCGCTGTGCGTCGGCATCGACCCGCACCCGTCCCTGCTGCGGGCCTGGGGTCTGGATGACGACGTCGACGGCCTGGCCCGGTTCGCCGAGACGGCAGTCGCCGCGCTGGCCGGCGAGGTTGCCGTCCTCAAGCCGCAGTCGGCCTTCTTCGAGCGACACGGAGCGCCCGGCATCGCGGTGCTGGCAGCAACCGTCGTCGCCAGCCGGGCAGCCGGCGCCCTGGTGCTGCTCGACGCCAAGCGCGGCGACATCGGCTCCACCGCACAGGCGTACGCCGACGCCTACCTGCCGGCCGATGGCCCGCTGGCGGCGGACGCGATCACCGTCAGCCCCTATCTCGGGTTCGGGTCGTTGCGACCGTTTCTCGACACCGCGCGTACGTACGGCGCGGGGGTCTTCGTGCTCGCGTTGACGTCCAACCCCGAGGGCACGGTCGTACAGCGCGCCCGCACGGAGTCCGGACGCAGCGTCGCGGGGGAGGTGCTGGCGGGGATCGCCGCGGAGAACACCGGCGCCGTCCCGTACGGCTCGGTGGGGGCGGTGGTCGGCGCGACCCTGCCCGGTCTCGACCGCGGTGCCGGTGAGGACCTCGACGTTGGCGGTCCGCTGCTGGTGCCGGGGATCGGTGCACAGGGCGGGACGGCGGCTGACGTCGGCCGCCTCTTCGCGGGGCTCGCCGACCGGGTGCTGCCGTCGGTGTCTCGAGACGTGCTCGGCGCCGGACCCGACCTCGCCGGCCTGCGGGCAGCCGCCGAACGGCACCGGGACTCCATGGCTGCCGCCCTGGCGTCCTGACGGCGCCCCGGCGTCTCGCGTCCGTGGCGCGCCACGCGCCGTCAGCGGCGCCCGGGGGTGTGCACTATGAGACGCTGGCCGCCTACGAGAGACGACGACGAGGGGACACCGTGATGACGCGATCCATCGCGCGTACGACCGCGGCCAGCGCCGTGCTGATCCTGGGGTCGCTGGCCGGATGCTCCAGTGACGACCAGGCGAGCAGCGACAGCGCGGGCTCCAGCGACAGCGGCGCGAGCGACGACAGCGCGAGCGACAGCGGAGGCGACAGCGGCGCGAGCGACGACAGCGCGAGCGGCGGCGGAGACTACTGCGAGGCGCTGGCGGATGCCAAGAAGCAGTCGGAGGACCTGGCCGCCAGTGGCGCCGACATCGGGGCTGGGCTGCAGGATTCGCTTGACACGCTGCGCGAGCTGGCTGACAAGGCTCCCGACGAGGTCTCTGGCGAGTGGCAGACCATCGAGGACGGGTTCGACTCGTTCGAACAGGCCATCGAAGATGAGGGCCTGACGATCGAGGAGTTCTTCCAGGCGGCGCAGGACCCGAGCCAGCTCCCCAAGGACGTCGACATCACCACCATGCAGAAGCTCGGCGCGAAACTGCAGCAGCTGAACACGCCCGAGGTGGCCGACGCGCAGAAGAAGATCGACGCCCACGCCCAGCAGGAGTGCCGCATCGACTTCAGCAACGACCCGGGCGGCGCCGCCTCCCAGTGAGGCCGCCGCGCCGACGAAGGCGATTTTCGCCTCCGGGGGGTTTGCCCGGCTCGGTCCCGCTCGCTAGGTTGCGTTTGCGCGCCGACTTGCGCGGTCCGCGCCAGCCAACCACCGCCGTCCACGATGAGGTGACCACCCGTGGCTTTGCCGACGCTCACTCCCCAACAGCGCCAGGCGGCGTTGGACAAGGCCGCCGCTGCCCGGCGGGAGCGGGCGGAGGTGAAGAACCGGCTCAAGCACTCCGGCGGCTCGCTGAGCGAGGTCCTGCACGCCGGGCAGGACAACGACGTGGTGGGCAAGATGAAGGTCCTCGACCTGCTGCAGGCGATGCCCGGTGTCGGCAAGGTCCGCGCGCAGCAGTTGATGGAGCGCATCGGCATTGCCCCGACCCGCCGGGTCCGGGGGCTCGGCACCAACCAGGTGGCCGCGCTCGAGCGTGAGTTCGCCGACCGCGCCTGAACGCCAGCGGCTGCTGGTGCTCGCGGGCCCGACGGCGGTGGGTAAGGGCACGGTGGTCGCCGAGGTTCGTCGCCACCATCCGCAGGTGTGGGTGTCGGTGTCGGTGACGACCAGGCCGCCGCGACCGGGCGAGCGCCACGCAGAGCACTACCTGTTCGTCACCGGTGCCGAGTTCGACCGCATGATCGCCGCTGACGAGCTGCTTGAGTGGGCGGTCGTGCACGGCACCCACCGCTATGGCACACCGCGCCGTCCGGTCGAGCGGGTCCTCGCCGACGGCGGGAGGGCGCTGCTCGAGATCGACCTGCAGGGCGCCCGGCAGGTGCGGACGGCGATGCCCGACGCCTGCTTCGTGTTCCTGGCGCCGCCGAGCTGGGAGGAGCTCGTACGCCGACTGGTCGGCCGCGGCACCGAGTCGGCCGAGGAGCGGGAGCGGCGGCTGGCCACGGCGCGGGCCGAGATGGCCGCCGAAGCGGAGTTCGACGTCACCATCGTGAACGCCGAGGTTCGGCAGGCCGCCGACGACTTGGTAGCCTTGTGGGGCTGACAGCCAGCAATCCACAGTCGAGATACCAGTGAGGCGTCACCGTGCCGCATACCCCCGCCATCGCCGAGGGCATCACCAACCCGCCCATCGACACCCTGCTGGAGAAGACCGACTCCAAGTACAAGCTGGTCCTCTACAGCGCCAAGCGGGCACGTCAGATCAACGCCTACTACTCCCAGCTCGGTGAAGGCCTGCTCGAGTACGTCGGCCCGCTCGTCGACACCCATGTGCAGGAAAAGCCGCTCTCGATCGCGCTGCGCGAGATCCAGGGCGACCTGTTGGTCTGCGAGGACATCGTCGAGCCGGAGGCTACGGAGGAGTCCTGAGCCCCACCGCCGGACCACCGGAGGAATCCGTACCCCTGCCCCGCGTCGTCCTCGGCGTCAGCGGCGGGATCGCCGCGTACAAGGTCTGTGAGGTCCTCCGGGGCCTGACCGAGACCGGCCACGACGTCTGGGTGGTGCCGACTCGATCCGCGCTGCGGTTTGTGGGGCGGCCGACCTGGGAGGCGCTGTCGGGGCACCCCGTCACGGACGAGGTCTTCGCCAACGTGCACGAGGTCGCTCACGTGGCGCTCGGGCGGAGCGCCGACCTCGTGGTGGTGGCGCCGGCCACCGCTGACCTGCTGGCCCGGATGGTGCACGGCCGCGCCGACGACCTGCTCACGGCGACCTTGCTGACGGCACGCTGCCCCGTGGTGGTCGCTCCGGCCATGCACACCGAGATGTGGGAGCACCCGGCCACTCGTGACAACGTCTCCACCCTCCGCGCTCGTGGCACCATCGTCATCGACCCCGCCACGGGACGGCTCACCGGTGCCGACTCCGGGCCCGGGCGCCTGCCGGAGCCCGCCCAGATCGTGGCCATCGCCCTGGCCGCACTCGGGCGCAGCCGTCTGGTCGGACCCGATGCCGGCCCCGACGGCACCGGTACCGACCTGCGCGGTCGCCGGGTGCTCATCACCGCGGGAGGCACCCGCGAGCCCCTCGACCCCGTGCGCTACGTCGGCAACCGGTCCTCGGGCCGGATGGGCTATGCGCTTGTCACCGCGGCGCTGGCCCGCGGGGCCCACGTGTCGGTCGTGGCCGCCAACGTGACCCTGCCGGACCCGGCCGGGGTCACCCTCACCGCCGTGGAGACCACCGCTGAGCTGCACGACCAGGTGCTGGCCGAGTCCGACGGTGTCGATGTCGTCGTCATGGCCGCGGCGCCGTCGGACTTCCGCCCCGAACGCATCGCCGAGGCCAAGATCAAGAAGTCACCCGACGGGTCTGTGCAGCACCTCCGACTGGTCCAGAACCCCGACATCCTCGCCGAGCTGGTGCAGCGTCGAGCGGGCTCCCGACACCCCGTCGTGGTCGGCTTCGCGGCCGAGACTGGTGACGCCGATGGCGATGTCTTGACCCACGCGCGTGCCAAACTCGCCCGTAAGGGTTGCGACCTGCTGGTCGTCAACGACGTCGGTGGGGGGCGGGTCTTCGGCCGCGACGACACCGAGGCCGTCGTACTGGACCGGGACGGTGCCGAACATCCGGTGAGCCACGCCAGCAAGTCTGAGCTGGCCGGCATCGTCTGGGACCTGGTCGGCAAGCGGCTGGACAGTCAGCGTCCAGGACCGTCGCTTCTGTAGTCTGAGCAGCTACCTACACCCTGTGCGCTGACCGCTGCGGTCGGCCCTTCGAACGGAGCAGCGAGTGACCCGTCGCCTCTTCACCTCTGAGTCCGTCACAGAGGGTCACCCCGACAAGATCGCCGACCAGATCAGCGACAGCGTCCTCGACGCGCTGCTCGCGCAGGACTCCCGCAGCCGCGTGGCCGTGGAGACGCTGGTGACGACGGGGTTGGTGGTCGTCGCCGGCGAGGTCACCACCGAGGCGTGGGCCGACATCCCCCGCATCGTGCGGGACCGGATCCTGGCGATCGGCTATGACAGCTCCAAGAAGGGGTTCGACGGCGCGTCGTGCGGGGTCCAGCTCAGCATCGGATCGCAGTCCGCGGACATCGCGGCCGGTGTGGACACCGCCTTCGAGGGCCGCAGCGAGGGGTCGGTCGACCCGCTCGACGCCCAGGGGGCCGGTGACCAGGGACTCATGTTCGGCTATGCCTGCGACGACACCCCAGAGCTGATGCCGCTGCCGATCACGATCGCGCACCGGATGGCCCAGCAGCTCTCGCAGGTGCGACGCGACGCGACCATGGCCTATCTGCGACCCGACGGCAAGACCCAGGTCACCGTCGAGTACGACCCCGACGGCACCCCGCGGCGCGTCGACACCGTCGTCGTGTCCAGTCAGCACGCGGCCGACATCGACCTGGACGCCATGCTGGCTCCCGACGTCAAGAAGCATGTGGTCGACCAGGTCCTGGACCGCTTCGACATCGACCACTCCGACTACACGCTGCTGGTCAACCCCACCGGGCGCTTCGAGATCGGTGGTCCGATGGGCGATGCCGGTCTCACCGGCCGCAAGATCATCATCGACACCTACGGCGGGATGGCACGCCATGGCGGTGGAGCCTTCAGCGGCAAAGACCCGTCCAAGGTGGACCGGTCCGCCGCCTATGCGATGCGCTGGGTGGCCAAGAACGTCGTCGCGGCCGGGCTGGCCCGGCGCTGCGAGGTCCAGGTTGCCTACGCGATCGGCAAGGCCCACCCCGTGGGCTTCTACGTCGACTGCTTCGGCA
>JACCVL010000180.1 GCA_013698185.1 Nocardioidaceae bacterium | reverse complement strand
ACTCTGGGGTGCGGTGGCTGGCCATGATCGCGCTGCCGGCCACCAGCGCCCGCAGGTTGGCGGCGGAGGCAGCCTGGCCGGGGTGCGGGCGCAGCCGCTGCAGGTCGGCGGCGAAGACCGCGTCGGTGCCCAGCTGGGCCTCCACGCTCATCGCCGCGGCGACGTCGGCGGTGACCAGCAGCCGACGCAGGTCCGCGATCGCCAGCACCAGCATGCCGAGCATGCCGTCGGTGCCGTTGACCAGAGCCAGGCCTTCCTTCTCGGCCAGCTCGACCGGGGAGATGCCGCTGGCCCGCAGGGCATCGGCCGCTGGCACCAGCTGATCGCCGGCGTCGCGGACCTCGCCCTCACCGGTCAGGGCGAGCGCCACGTGGGCCAGCGGCGCGAGGTCGCCGGAGCACCCGAGCGATCCGTACTCCCGCACGACCGGGCTGATTCCGGCGTCGAGCATCGCTGCGTACGCCCGGGCGGTGGCGAGTCGCACGCCGGTGCGCCCGGTGGCGAGCGTCGACAACCGCAGCAGCATCAGCGCCCGCACGACCTCTCGCTCCACCTCCGGGCCGGATCCGGCGGCGTGTGAGCGGATCAGGCTGCGCTGCAGCTGGGCCCGCATCGGCGCCGCGATGTGCGTCGTCGCCAGCGCGCCGAACCCGGTGGAGATGCCGTAGTGCGGTCGGGTGTCGCCGGCCAGCTCGTCGATGATCGAGCGGCTGGCCTGGATGGCCGCTTCGGCGTCGGTGCCGAGGCGCACGCCGGCGCCGGCGCGGGCGACCTGGACCACATCGTCCATCCCGACCGGCCCGATGCCGACGATGACCGAGGCTGGGGTGCTCATGGCCTCCATGGCACACCCGCCGCGGTGCCGCTGCCAGTAGCGTGTCCAGGTATGTGTCTGATATCCCAGACAGTCACTGACTGCCGGAGTGCGGGCCGGTGAGCGGCGTTCCCGCCGCGCGGCAGGCCCTCGGCGTCCTGCAGGTGCTGGCCCGCCAGCCCGAGCCGGTGCCGGCGGCGACGCTCACCCGCGAACTCGGCCTGCCGCGCTCGACCACGTACCACCTGCTCGCCGAGCTGGAGCGGGCCGGGTTCGTCGTCCACCTCGCGGCGGAGCGACGCTGGGGTCTCGGGGTGAGCGCCTTCGAGCTCGGGTCGGCCTATGCCCGGCAGGCGCCGTTGGCACGGACCGCCGGGCGGGTGCTCACCCGGCTCGTCGACGAGGTGCGGCACAGCGCGCACCTGGCGGTCTTGCACGGGCGCGAGGTCCTGTACGTGGTGGAGGAGCGGGCCCCCGGCCGCCCCCCGCTGGTGACCGATGTGGGCGTCCGGCTGCCTGCGCACCTGACCGCCAGCGGCCGGGCCCTGCTGGCGCGGCTGCCCGCGGCGCAGGTGCGGGCGCTCTTCCCCGACGCCGGCGCCTTCGTGGACCGGCACGGCACCGGACCGGCATCCCTGACCGCACTGCGCCGTCTCCTCGCCGACGTCCGTTCGCGCGGGTACGCGCTCGAAAGCGGCGAGGTGACGCCTGGTTTCGCCTCGGTGGCTGCGGCGGTGCACGATCATCTGGGCCAGCCGGTGGCCGCGGTCGCGGTGACTTACCCGAGCGAGGGTGGCGGCCTGCTCGGCGATCCGCCGTCGACCGATGCGCTCGCGCTGGCGGTGTCGGGGGCGGCCCGGTTGTTGGAGCAACGCATCCAGGGCCGCCCGCCGTCCTGAGCCCGACTGCGCGGCTGCTCGTCACCAAGAGTTCATCTGCTGGCCATCACGAGCCCATACCGTCATTGGTGGCCAGGGGGCTTTCGACAGCCAGGGGAGCACGGTGACCATCACCCGCCGGGACACCATCAATATCCCTGCCTCGTCCAGCGCGCTGCGCAGCATCTTGCTCGACGCCGCCCACCTGCCCGACTGGAACCCGGCCTTCAGCGCCGTGACCGCGCAGGGGGCGGTGCGGGCCGGCGAACCCCTCGCGATCCGGGTCCGAGGCGTGCTGAAGGGGCGGCTGGTCTACGACCGGGTCGACGCCGACGCGATCGAGATGACGGTCACGGTGCCCGGCCTGACTGAGCACAGCAGCTGGCGGTTGGCCGCAGCCGGTGAAGCGACCACGGTGACCCATGAGCTGAGCCAGCGGGGTCCGTTGGCGGAGTGGCTCGAGCCCGCGACCCGTGACATCGCGACCCTGCGCCTCACCCGACTGCTGGAGCGGGTCCGTTAGCAACGGGCCCACCGCGCACTCCGCCCGAGTTGTCACCGCCACACCGTGCTCC
>JACCVL010000177.1 GCA_013698185.1 Nocardioidaceae bacterium | reverse complement strand
TAGCGCTCAAGGAAGTCGCGGACGTGGATCACCACCGAGCGGCTGGTGGAGAACTTGCGTCCCTCCATGGTGAGGAACTCGCTGCTCACCACCTCGGTGGGCAGGTTGAGCGTGCCCAGCGGGCCGGGCTGCCCGCCGCGGGCACCGCCGCCGTCGTAGGCGAGCAGCTCGGCCGGCCAGATCTGGGCGTGGAAGGTGATGTTGTCCTTACCCATGAAGTAGTACGACCGCGCCTCGGGGTCGTTCCACCAGGCACGCCAGGCGTCGGGCTCGCCGCGCCGGCGGGCCCACTCGACCGACGCGGACAGGTAGCCGATGACGGCGTCGAACCACACGTACAGCCGCTTGTTGGGATTGTCCTCCCAGCCGGGCAGCGGCACCGGGATGCCCCAGTCGATGTCCCGCGTCATCGCTCGCGGCCGGACGTCGTCCAGCAGGTTCTGGGAGAACTTGAGGACGTTGGGCCGCCAGTCGGTGCGGGTCTGCAGCCAACGGCCCAACGACTCGGCCAGGGCCGGTAGATCGAGGAAGAAGTGCTCGGTCTCGACGAACTTCGGCGTCTCACCGTTGATCCGGCTGACCGGATTCTTGAGTTCGATGGCGTCCAGCTGGTTGCCGCAGTTGTCGCACTGGTCCCCGCGCGCGCCGTCGTACCCGCAGATCGGGCAGGTGCCCTCGATGTAGCGGTCGGGCAGCGTGCGTCCGGTGCTCGGCGAGATCGCACCCATGGTGGTCTGCTCGATCAGGTAGCCGTTCTTGTGCACCGTGCGGAACATCTCCTGCGCGACGGCGGCGTGGTTGCGCGTGGTGGTGCGGGTGAACAGGTCGTAGGAGAGCCCGAGGGACTGCAGGTCCTCGACGATGTACCGGTTGTAGCGGTCTGCCAGAGCTCGCGGCGAGACGCCCTCGCGCTCGGCCTGCACGAGGATCGGCGTTCCGTGCTCGTCGGTTCCCGAAACCATCAGGACGTCGTTGCCCGCCATCCGCATGTAGCGACTGAAGACATCGGACGGCACGCCGAAACCGGACACATGTCCGATGTGGCGCGGCCCGTTGGCGTACGGCCAGGCGACCGCGGACAAGACATGACGACTCACCCGGCGATCCTAGTTGCGTCCGCCACCCCCCCCTCCCCGCGATCCGCGGATTCTGGTCGCACGATCCGCGGATTCTGGTCGGCCGGTCCCCGTCGCGGGAGTCTGCTCAGCGGTGCACGGCCGCGTACACATCGCGCCGGCGCACACCGTGACGACGGGCCACCTCGGTGATCGCATCGCGGCGGCTCCGGCCCGACGCTTCCAGCGCGGCGACCGCCGACACCAGGTCGGCCTCGCCCGGCGGGGCTGCAGCCGGAGCTCCCGCGACCACGAGGGTGACCTCACCCCGTACGCCGGCACCGGCCCACTGCGCGAGCTCGGACAGCGGGCCGCGGCGGACCTCCTCATGGGTTTTGGTGAGCTCGCGGCACACCGCGGCCGGTCGATCGGCCCCGAACGCCTCGGCCAGCGCCGCGAGGGTTGCAGCGGTGCGGTGCGGAGCCTCGAAGAACACCAGCGTCCGCCGCTCCTCGGCCACGTCGGCGAGCCGGCGTGCGCGCTCCCCCGCCTTGCGCGGCAGGAAACCCTCGAAGCAGAAGCGGTCGACCGGCAGACCGGACACCGCCAGCGCCGCGAGCACCGCCGACGGGCCGGGCACCACGCTGACCCGTACGCCCGCAGCCACCGCCGCGGTCACCAGCCGATAGCCGGGGTCGGAGACGCTGGGCATACCGGCGTCGGTCACCAACACCACCCGCTCGCCGGCGAGCAGTGCCTCGAGGAGCTCA
Organism: Nocardioidaceae bacterium; assembly: GCA_013698185.1. Taxonomy (GTDB): domain Bacteria; phylum Actinomycetota; class Actinomycetes; order Propionibacteriales; family Nocardioidaceae; genus JACCVL01. The sequence continues at coordinate 1,890 of JACCVL010000177.1, read as the reverse complement.
GGAATGCGCTGGCGTTCGTTGCCCTCGAAGTACGACATCACCCGGCCGCCGGGCTGGATGCCCAGCGCGGTCGTGAGCCGGCGCAGCCGTCGGGTGTCCTCGGCCGCCACCACGCCGGCACCCGCCAGCTCCGCGGCCAACCGTGGCGGAGCGTCGCCCGCCTGCCCGATCGGTGTTGCGGCCAGCACGAGCACGCCGGCGAACTCGGTCACCGCACCATGCTGACGTACGCCTCGCGCGCCGGCAGCGCTCACCTACCCTCGTGGGGTGACGGCGACGCGGGGGGCCACGGCAGGCCACGCCGCACCACCGACCGCCGACGCCGCTCGTCGTTCGCTCGGCCGGACGTCGATTGGCGGCCCTTACCCGACAGTGCACGAGCGTTTCAGCGCGGTGCTGACCCGAGCCTCGCCGTGGGCGGGCTGGCTTGGACCGCTGGCCGTGGCCGGGCTGGCACTGCTGCTGCGGCTGTGGCGGCTGGGCGATCCCGACGACATCACGTTCGACGAGACCTACTACGCCAAGGACGCGTGGTCGCTGGAGCAGTTCGGCTACGTGCGCAACTTCGTCGAGAAGGCCGATGGGCAGATCAACGCGGGCAGACTCGACGGCCTGATCGCCGATGGACCCGCGCAGATCGTGCATCCCGAGGTCGGCAAGTGGATGCTTGCTGCCGGCATCCGGCTGTTCGGGATGGATCCCTTCGGTTGGCGCTTCGCTGCCGCTGTGACCGGGGCGCTCACGGTGCTGGTGCTGTGCCGGCTCGTGCGCCGGCTGTCCGGCTCCACCCTGGTGGGTTGCGTGGCCGGGCTGCTGCTGTCGCTCGACGGGCTGCACCTGGTGATGTCGCGGACCGCGCTGCTCGACGTCTTCCTCGCGTTCTGGCTGGTGTGTGCGGTTGCCTGCCTGGTCGCCGACCGCGACTGGGGGCGGCGCCGTCTCCTGCGCCTGCACGAGCGGGGCGAGCCGACTCCCGGGGTTCCCGTACGCGGCTTCGGCCCGGTGCGGGGGATGCTGCTGCGCCCGTGGCGACTCGGCGCCGGGGTGTGCTTCGGCCTGGCGTGCGGCACCAAGTGGAACGGCGTCGCGGTGCTCGCTGCCTTCGGCCTGCTCACCTGGGCGTGGGACGCAGGCGCCCGTCGCGCGATCGGAGTCTCGTGGGCGTGGCTGCGCGCCGCCGTCGTCGACGCGGTGCCGGCGCTGTTCTCGCTGGTGGGCGTGGCGTTCGCCGTGTATGTCGCCAGCTGGGGCGGCTGGCTGGCCCACCACGACCTGATGGCGGACGCTTACGCGGAGCCGTACGAGTGGGGCGCCTACGCGACAGCCGAGCCGGACTCGGCGCTCGGCGAGACCGGCCAGGCACTGCACGACCTGTGGAACTACCACGAACAGGTCTGGCGCTTCCACACCGTCGATGTCGTCCGTACCACCCGCGACGACCCGCACCCCTACGAATCCGACCCGCGCGGCTGGCTGCTGGTCAACCGGCCCGTCGGAATCGATCTGCGCGGCGATGTGCCCGCCGGGGAGCAGGGCTGCACCGCCGTCGGCGACGACACCTGCCTGCGGCAGGTCCTGGCGCAGGGCAACCCCGTGCTCTGGTGGACCGGCGCGCTGGCGCTGCTGACCTCGTTGTGGTGGTGGCTGGCGCGACGGGACTGGCGCTTCGGCGTACCTCTGGTCGGGGTGGCCGCGACGTGGCTGCCGTGGTTCGCCTTCGACGAACGGTCCATCTTCTTCTTCTACGCCGTGGCGGTCATCCCGTTCACGTGCGTGGCGCTAGCGCTGGTGCTCGGCAAGGTGCTCGGACGCGCCGACGCACCTCGGCTGCGACGAGCGGTCGGGGCGGGGGTTGTCGGTGCGGTGTTGGTGGGTGTGATCGCGGCCGCG
>JACCVL010000136.1 GCA_013698185.1 Nocardioidaceae bacterium | reverse complement strand
CCGATGATCAGGCGTTCGTCGACGCGGTCTCGGTGGATTTGGACGACGATGCGGAGCCCGCCGGGTGAGGCGTGGCGACATCTGTATCGCTGCTGCACGGGGTGCCTACACCGGAAAGCCGCGACCTATCGTCATCGTCCAAGATGACCGGTTCGACGCTACTGCCTCGATCACGGTCTGCCCTCTGACGACCAACGAGGTTGAAGCGCCACTGAGCCGGATCGCTGTGGAGGCGACGGCCGTGACGGGAATCGAGCAGCCGAGCAAGATCATGGTCGACAAGATCACGACCGTGCCGCGGGCGAATCTCAGCGATCGAGTCGGGCGGCTCGAAGACTCTGATCTCGTGCGGCTCGACCGCGCGTTGCTGGTATTTCTCGGCCTCGCCGAATGACCATCGCCGTTTGAGAAGGGTGTCAGTGGGGTCGGTAGGCTTCGGCGCGTGGGATGACGACTACCACGGTGACGAGTCGGCGGGTGTCGTCGATGCGGTAGATCACGCGGTAGGTGCCTCGGCGGGCGCTGTGCCGGTCATCGAGGGGCGGGCGCAGCCGTTTGCCGACCCGCTGCGGGTTCTCCAGTAGTGGGCCGATGATGAACTCGTAGGCCGCGAAGGCCACTGGTTCGGGCAGCTGCTCGGTGAGTTGTCGGCGGGCGGTGGGTGCGATGAGCAGCTCGTAGTGCTGATCGCTCACGCAGAGGCCCACCGAGCCTGCATGGCCGCGGCGAGGCTCTTCTGGTCCTCGCCCTCGCCGCGAGCCAGCTCGGCGTCGGCCTCGCCGAGTGAGCGCAGGAGCGCCGGGTCGGAAAGCACGGTGATCGTCTCCTCGAGAGCTTCGAGGTCCTCCACGGCCAAGAGCACGGCGGTGGGGCGTCCATGGACCGTGACCGTGATTCGCTCATGCTCGGTTCCGGCACGAGCCACCAGCTCGGAAAAATGAGCCTTTGCTTCGGCGAGCGACCTGGTCTCCGACATGGTCACAAGTATGACCACCACTTGGCCGTCGGGCAAGCAGGCGCTTCCTCCGCCTCTATGGCCGCAGCCGTTCCGGTTGCCGTCTTCGACTGTCACGCCATCACCGCCGACTTCGTGGTGCGACCGGCCGCCGGTGACGAGGACTACCTGACCTTCGGCGGCGAACACGAGACCCCGGACGTGGACGAGATCATCTACGCCGACGTAGCGGGGCACGCCCACGCGAGACGCTGGACCAACCGGCAAAGCGCACGCTCGGCAACCCGACCCTAGACGCAAGCCGCCCTCATCGTGATCGAAGCCCTCCACGAGAATGGCCACAACGCGATCACCACCACCCTGAACAACGTGAATGCGCACAATCCATTCTGCCCCCTGAGCACGTCGATCAGGCCACGGTTAGAGCCCCAATCAGGGAACCGCTTGCGGCGCACGTGCGTGTGGCTGGTGGGCGCCTTGAGGCCGTTTGACGGCGCCGAAGTCCGACGACAAGGGGGATGTCGTGGGGCAGCATGACGTCGTGGCGCTGCACGAGGACCAGGTCAGTGTGGAGACACGCGTCGTGCGGCGCCTGGTCGACGAGCAGTTCACGCAGTGGGTAGGGCTGCCACTGCGCGAAGTCGCGACTGGGGGGACGGTGAACGCGATCTTCCGTATCGGTGATCATCTGGCTGCCCGCTTCCCCTTGCGCGATCAGCCTGCCGCGGAGGTGCGCGCCTGGCTGGCCGCGGAGGGCGCGGCGGCAGCGGAGTTCGCCGGCGCGAGCACAGTGCCAGCGCCCGAGCTCGTCGCCTTGGGGGCGCCCGGACACGGGTACCCGATGCCATGGGGCGTGCAGACCTGGGTGCCCGGGCACGACGCCACCGTCGACAACCCCGGTGACTCGCTTGAGTTCGCCACGGACCTGGCAGGGCTCATCACTGCAATGCGCGGAGTCGACATGCGCGGACGGGTCTTCGAGGGTCGGGGGCGTGGTGGTCATCTACCGGACCACGACGCGTGGATGGCCACGTGCTTCAACGACAGCGAAGGCCTGCTCGACGTTGCCCGGCTGACCACGATCTGGGCCGACCTGCGGGAGTTGCCCGAGGTCGACGCCGACGTCATGACCCACGGTGACCTGACCCCCGCGAACGTCCTGGTTGAGGCCGGGCGACTGGCCGGCGTCCTGGACGCCGGCGGTTTCGCACCAGCCGACCCGGCGCTCGATCTTGTCGCCGCCTGGCATCTGCTGGACGCTGGCCCGCGCGACGTCCTGCGCTCGTCCTTGGGGTGCGGTGAAGTCACCTGGCGGCGGGGGATCGCGTGGGCGTTCCAGCAGTCCATAGGCGCGGTCTGGTACTACGCGAAATCCCACCCAGTCATGAGCAACTGGGCACATCGCACCCTCGACCGCATCCTCGCCGCAGACGAGCTCAGGTAGAACGTCCAAGGGTCACCTCGTCGGGACACCCCGCCGCCGACGATCTCGTGGCAGGGCTGCCCTGATGTCTCAGTGACGCTGTGGGTCGAGGGCTAAGCGCGTTCCCTGGTGGGCAACTCTCGCCGATCACCGGCATGGTGTCGTTTTACAACGAGAGAATTGATATCGTCGTCGACGGCGAGCAGCTCAAGCGGCCCGTAACTCCTTTCTCTTAAACACTTAACGCCGGCGTCATGTCAGCGGAGGAGACCGAATCCAGTGACTCAGCGACGCAATGCAGTGGCTTCGCTGTTGGCGCCGGCGGTCGAGTCCGGACCCTCAGCGAGTGCCGCTGCGCTGGCCTCCTTGCGGATCCTCGCCGGGCTGCTGTGGCTCTACAACGTGTCCTGGAAGCGGCCGCCCGACTTCGGCGAAGGCAGCGGAAGCGGCCTGTACGGGTTCACCCGCGACGCGGTGGAGTATCCGGTCTTCCCTCCGTACAGCTGGCTGGTCGAGCACGTGGTGCTTCCGAACTTCACTGCCTTCGGGTGGTCGGTGTTGGTGGCAGAGACGATGCTGGCCGTGCTCCTGCTCACGGGCACCTTCGTACGCCTGGCCGCTTTGGTGGGGGTGGCCCAGTCGCTGGCGATTGGCCTGTCGGTCGCCGGGGCGCCCGGCGAATGGCCGTGGGCGTACTGGATGATGATCGGGATCCATGTGGTGCTGCTCTTCACGGCGTCGGGTCGGGCCGCAGCCGTCGACGCCGTCCGTGCGCAGGCAGGTGACGACGGCCCGCCGGCTGCCGCACGGTTGCTCCGTGGGTGGGGGGTGGTGATCGGCCTCGCCGCTGTCGTGGCCCTGGTACTCGCGCTCGGCGAGGACCCGTTGGCCTCCGCTGGTTCGGCGCTGGGCGGGTCGGACCTGTCAGTGTCGCTGGGTAGGTACAACGTGCTGGGTGCCGTCGTCCTGCTCGTCGTGGCCGCGCTGATGGTGGTCGGCGCATCGCTCCACCGGCGAGAGCTCGCTCTGATCGCTGCGGCGCTGGCCGTCCTCGCCGCCCTCTCGATGTATCTTCAGCTCAGCCGTACCGATGTCTGGTTGGGCGGCTCCAACACCTCGGCAGCGTTCTTCTTGTCTGCCGCCGTGGTGAGCGGTGCCACGGCTGGCGCCCTGCGCCAGCGAACTCGGTGAGAAGGAGCTAAGGCATGGATCTGTCGGACCGTCTCGACCCGGTACTCACCGTCGCTCGGAACACCTCCAGGCAGGTGGACGCCGCCGCCAGCTTTCCCACCGACACGGTCCATGCGCTCAGGGCGTCGGGCCTGCTGGGCCTGACACTGCCCGCTGAGGTCGGCGGGCTGGGCGCTGGTCCGCACGACCTCGTCGAGGTGATCAGTTCGTTGGCCGGGGCCTGCGGCTCGACCGCGATGATCTACCTGATGCACGTCAGCGCTTCGATGACCGTTGCCGCCGCACCTCCCCCCGGCCTTCCCGACCTGCTGCCCGCACTGGCCAACGGCGACATGTTGGCATCACTCGCGTTCTCCGAGGCCGGCTCACGCTCCCACTTCTGGGCGCCGGTCTCGAAGTCGAAGCGGGACGGCGACCGGGTACGGCTGGACGCCCGCAAGAGCTGGGTCACCTCGGCGGGGCACGCCGAGGTGTACGTCGTGTCGACCTTGAACTCCGACGAAGACGCCGTGGACATCTTCGCTGTTCCCGGACCCACCCGGGGGATCGCAGTCGCCGGCGACTGGCGCGGCATGGGGCTGCGGGGCAATGCCTCAAATCCGATGACCTTCGACGTCGAGGTGCCGACAAGCCACCGGATCGGGGCGGCGGGCGGCGGGTTCGAGTTGATGTTGCAGACCGTGATGCCGTGGTTCAACCTGGGCAACGCCGCCGTCTCGGTCGGGCTGAGCCAGGGCGCGGTCGACGCGAGTGTCAGGCACACCAGCGCCGCGCGGCTGGAACATCTCGACCAAAGCCTGTCGGCCCTCCCCACGATCCGTGCCCAGCTGGCGAAGATGTCGATCGACCTCGCCTGCACGCGGTCGTACGTCGAGACCACCGCTGGCCGCCTAGCCGAGCCCGTGGATGACACGGTCCTGCACGTCCTTGGGGTCAAGGCCGCCGCTAACGACGCGGCCCTGCGCATCACCGACGCCGCGATGCGGGTCTGCGGGGGCGCCGCGTTCTCCGAGCATCTGCAGACTGACCGGTACTTCCGCGATGCCCGCGCGGGGTCGGTGATGGCGCCGACCGCAGACGTCCTGTACGACTTCTACGGCAAGGCCATCACGGGTCAGCCGCTTTTTTGAGCACGAGGAGCCACATGTCGGAGCCGCTGATGGTGGGGGCCGTCGCCTACACCCCGAACGTTGTCACGATCTGGGAGGGTATGCGCGACTACTTCGCGGGCACCTCCTCGGAGATGGACTTCGTGCTGTTCTCCAACTACGGCCGCCAGGTCGACGCGTTGATTGACGGCACGATCGATGTCGCCTGGAACACGAATCTGGCGTGGGTGCGTACCGTCGCTCAGACCGACGGGGCGTGCCGCGCGCTGGCCATGCGTGACACTGACACGGTCTTCCAGACCGTGTTCGTGGCTCGAGCGGGCAGCAACATCACCGGTCTCGACGGGTTGCGGGACAGGCGGCTGGCGTTGGGCTCGCAGGACTCCGCCCAGGCGGCCATCCTCCCGGTCTACTTCTTGGACCACGCCGGTCCGGGTGCCGACTCAGTCGAGCTGGTGCGTCTCAACAGTGACGTCGGCAAGCACGGGGACACCGGCCGCAGCGAGTTGGATGCGTTGCGTGCGGTGCTCGACGAGCGCGCCGACGCGGCCGCCATCGGTGTGAACACGTGGGAGTCGATCGGCCGCGAGGAGCTGATGCCCGGCGCGTTCGAGGCCTTCTGGGAGTCACCCGCTTACAGCCACTGCAACTTTACCGCCCTGCCCGACGTGCCGGCCGAGCGCACGCAGCCTTGGCTCGATCTGCTGTTCGCCATGGACTGGGACAACCCCGAGCACCGACCGATCTTGGAGATGGAGGGGCTGCGGCGATGGGTCCCGCCACAGCTCGACGGCTACGCGTCGCTGTTCGAGGCGGTCCGCGAACAACGGATTCCCGCCCGGTGGTGAACCACGGCATGATCCTCGACCTGGTCGAGCACGTCGGCGCAGTCGCCCGGCACGGCATGGTGTCGGTTCCGTTGGGGGAGGGTGATCCCGACGAGCTGCGTGCCGCGGCGGCGGCATGGTGCGCTCGTACGGGGAACGACCTGGTCGAGGTGCAGGGCAACGTCGCCACGGTGCGCCGGGGACGGAGTCCCAACCCGCTTGGTGAGCTCGATCCCGATCTGTTGCCGGGAACCCGGCTGTGGATGTACACCAACTTCGACTGCAACCTGGCCTGCGACTACTGCTGCGCGCGGTCCTCGCCACAGGCGGCCCGGCGTGCCCTCGGTCTGGACCGGGTCCGCCAACTGGCCACTGAAGCCGTGGACGCCGGTGTCTCCGAGCTCATCCTCACCGGCGGGGAACCGTTCCTGCTCCCCGACATCGACGAGCTCGTCGCCGCCTGTACGGCCGTACTGCCCACCACATTGCTGACCAACGGGATGTTGTTTCGCGGCAGGCGCCTCGATGCCCTTCGCCGGATGGACCGGAGCCGGCTAGCGCTGCAGATCAGCCTCGACTCCGCCACGTCGCAGCTCCATGACGAGCACCGAGGGCGAGGGTCGTGGGCGCGCGCCGTGGCGGGCATTCGCACCGCACACGACGAGGGGTTTCGCGTCCGCGTCGCCGCGACGCTGCCGTACGAGCAGAGCGCCGAGCTCGCCCCGTTCCACGCCTTTCTCGACTCTCTGGGGATCGCACCGCGGGACCAGGTCATCCGTGCGCTTGCGCACCGCGGCGCCGCTGACGCAGGCATCGAACTGACCGTGGAGTCACTGATCCCGGAGGTCACCATCACCGCTGACGGTGTCTACTGGCACCCGGTCAGTGCCGACGACGACGACCAGCTTGTCACCCGCGACATCTTCCCGCTGCAGGAGGCCATCACCGAGGTCCGCCGCCGCTTCACCGAGGTACGTGCACGCGCGACGGCCGCCGCCCAATGGTTTCCCTGCGCATGACGGGTGCGCGACGGCGGGCAGTCTGCTGGAACGCCGCGCCGTAAGGCCCTGCCCGTCGCCGGCGATGATCCGACGAGCTCGGCTTCGATCCGGTCGACGCCGAGGGACTTGATGAGTCGTGGCGCCCACAGCCAGCAACGCCGGTCTACCCCGTGATGATTCGCTGCTGCGCGCCAGGGTCAGCCCGGCGGTCGGCGCACCTGCTCCACGGCCTCGGTCGGATACGTTGAGCCGCATGAGCGCTGACCGGTCGGTGCGCTCCTCGCCCGCCATCGACGCGGTCCTGCAGGCACCACCGCCAGCCTTCTCCACCGACGAGGCGTGCGTGATCGCAGGGCAGACCTACGGCATCGACGCGAGTACCGCGCTGAACCTCGGCAGCGAGCGGGACCAGACGTTCCTGCTGTCCGACGGCGCCGGGGCCGGGCTCGCCGTCATGAAGGTGTCCAACCCGGCCGAGGACCCGGCGACGCTGGACATGGAGGCGCTGGCGGCATTTCATGCCCACCGCGCCGACCCCGGCCTCGCCGTGGCCCGCCCCCGCCGCGCGCCCGGCGGCAGCGGTACGACGCCGGCGGATGATCCGCTCGGGTACCGGGTGCGCTGGGAGTCGGCGACGGCCGGGTGCTGGGTCCGGGCCTACGACCTGCTGCCGGGTCGGTCCCGGTTCGACCCGCGCGGCCTCGCCGACCCGGCGCTGGTCGCCTGGGGCGAGACGACGGCTCGACTCGGCCTGGCGCTGCGCGGCTTCATCCATGCCAACGCCATTCGGCAGCTGCCGTGGGACGTGCAGCACTGCCCCAGCGTCCGCCCGATGCTGGGTGCGATCCGCGACGCGAGCAGCCGGTCGGCGGTCACGGCCGTCCTCGACCGGTTCGAGGCCGCCGTCGCCCCCCGCTGGTCGTCGCTGCGTGCCCAGGTGATCCACAGCGACCTCACCGTCGACAACGTGCTCGCCGACCACGACGGGATCGTCACCGGCATCATCGACCTCGGCGACCTCAGCCACAGTGCGCTGGTCGTGGACGTCGCCTCGGTGCTGGACTCGCTGGCGGCTGGCCGGCCCGGCGACGAGATGTTCCGGGTCGCCCGCCTGGTTCTCGACGGCTACCAGCGAGTGTTGCCGCTGGAGCCGGTCGAGCTCGAGCTGTTGGGTGAGCTGTGGGCGGCGAGGGCTGCGGTCGGCGTCGCAATCGGCTCGTGGCGCGCGGACGTGGGTCTGGAGGAGCGGGCGTTCGCCGAGCGGCTCAACGACACCGCCCTCGCCATGATCGACCACATTCGCTCGACCGGCTGGGAGCGGACCGCGGAACTGCTCGGGGCGACGCCGATTCGCCGCAGCCGATCTGGCGGAGACCGGTTGGCGGCCCGACGCGCGAAAGTGTTCGGGCCGGCGATGGAACCGCTGAGCTACACCGAGCCGATCGAGATGGCTCACGCCAGCGGGGTGTGGATGACCGACACCACCGGACGCCGCTACCTGGACTGCTACAACAACGTGGTCTGTCTCGGGCACAGCCACCCCAGAGTAACCGCCGCGGTGGCGCGGCAGTGGAGGGTGCTGAACACCAACATGCGCTACCTGCACCATGCGGCCATCGAGCTGGGGGAGCGCCTGCTGGCAACCTGCCCGGCGACTGCGGGGCTCGACACGGTGCTGTTCGTCAACTCCGGGTCGGAGGCCAACGACCTGGCCTGGCGGATCGCCCGCCATCACACCGGCAACGCCGGCGGGTTGTGCACCGACTTCGCCTACCACGGCATCACCGAGGCCATCGCGGACCTGTCCCCGGAGACGTTGCCCAGGGCGGTGCCCCCGCCGCAGGTGGCGACCTGGACCCCGCCAGACACCTACCGTGGCCGGCACCTCTCGGTCGATGGATTCGCCGCCGCCATCAAGGCGCTGCACTCGCGCGGCTTCGCGCCGGCGGCCGCGATCCTCGACGGGGTACTGCAGAGCGACGGCGTGCACTGTCTCCCGCCGGCGTACGTGCAGGAGCTCGTCCGGCTGACGCACCGAGCCGGCGGGCTGTGGATCGCTGATGAGGTGCAGGGTGGTCACGGCCGTACGGGGGAGGCCATGTGGTCGTTCGAGCGCTTCGGCATCGCGCCGGACCTGGTCACCTTGGGCAAGCCGATGGGCAACGGCCAGCCTGTCGGGGCGGTGCTCACCCGGCGCGAGCTGGTCGAGCGGTTCGCCCGGGACACCGTCTTCTTCTCCACCTTCGGCGGCAACCAGGTGTCCATGGCCGCGTCCCACGCGGTGCTCGACGTGCTGGCCGACGAGCGGGTGCTGCCCCGCGTCGTCGAGGCCGGCGGCGCGCTCAGGCATGCCACCAGCTCCGCCACCGCGGGTCACGACCGCGTCGGGCACGTCCGTGGCATGGGGCTGGCGAACGCCGTCGAGATCGTCACCGACCGGGAGTCGTGCCGACCCGACCCTGCCGGTGCCCGGGCGATCAAGGACGGCATGCGCGCGCGGGGCGTCCTGGTCGGTACGACCGGCCGGTCGGCCAACGTGTTGAAGGTGCGGCCGCCGCTGGCCTTCACCGCAGGCAACGTGGCGACGTTCGTCCAAGCGCTGGTGGCGGCGCTCGACGACCTACCGCCGCCGCGGCTAGCGTGACCGTCATGGTCCGCTACCGCTACCTCGACGCAATGGGCGACGTGGTGACCGAGCGCGAGTTCGACGATCGCGAGGCCGCCCTGGCCTGGGCGGTGGAGGACGACGAGCTCGAGGAGGTCCAGCGGGTGGAGTACCTCGGCCCTGAGGGCGACTGGCGGTGGGCCGGCGCGCTGCCCATCTGAGTCTCACCGCCGGCCATCCGTTCACCGTGGCGTCACCGTGATCGCGACCCGCGACTGCTTGCCGAGCAGTGTGTGCGCGCCGGGTGGCATCTGGAGCGAGCCTTGCCAGTGGTCCGGCTCGTCGGGATGCTGGTCTGCCAGCGGATCGGATCCCGCCGGGTTCCAGTCGCGGATGGCGCCGGGCACCGCCGAGTTCCACACCGCCCAGGCACGCGGCAGCTGTCCCACCGGCGCCGGCGCGATGTCCACGACCAGGACGTCCTGCCAGTCCGCGATCTGCTCCAGGTGGTCACCGAAAAGCAGCCCGTGACCGCTCTGCCGCACGGAGAGCAACCGCAACTTGAGGGCGTGCCGCAGCGTTTCCGTCGGCCGCTTGGTCTCGGGGTCGAGAGGCCGGTAGGCGTCGCTGGTCAAGAAGGTCGTCAGCAGCGGGACCGGGGTGTCCGGGGAGTCGCGGATCCGGCGACGCTCGATCTGCACCGGGCAGTGATGTGCGGTTGTCTGTTCGTGGACCAGCACCGGCAGGCCGCGGATGGCGAGCGACGTCTCCAGCTGCCAGACGATGCCGTCACCCTCCTCGCCGGTGACGTCGAGATCGACCAGGTCGACCTTGATCCGAAGATCCCCGAACAGGAAACGGCGCAGGTTCTGGTAGCCCTCCTCGGAGTTCACCATCCCGTACCGGCCGCTGTGACTGCGGTGCACGAAGGCCCGATGTGCCTGGCTGACGAAGGCGTTGTCGACCTGCACCAGACCGTCGCTGCGGGCCCCGACGGCTCGAGCCGACAGGCCGTGAGCGACGCCGTAGTCCTCCGGGTTGGTGCCCACCAGGCAGAAGATCCGGTCGGTGGGGAACCCGCCCACGGGCAGCACCGTCGCCTGGAAGTCCTCGCGCGACGGCGCACCGGGCAGCTGCGGGGTGAGGTACTCATACATCCGCTGTGGCCCGAAGATGTCCGCCCCGCCGAATCCGGTGAGGTCGCGGATGCGCTCCACCAGGCCGTGTCCGACGGCGAACTCGATCCCCCCGTGTGGCGTGCCGAAGGTGAACAGCCGCTCGACGAAGCCGGTCGCTGCGTCCAGCGCGCCGCCGGCTTCGGGGTCGTCGGGGATGGTGCGCTGGATCATGGACCGGCAGATCAGCCCACCCATCGAGTGCGCCACCAGGTGCACCCGCGGGGCACCTGTCTTGGCGAGCACGAGCTTCACCAGGTCGAACAGGTCGTCGGCGGCCTTCTCCAGCACGAACTCCTGCGGCTGGCTGCCGAAGGTGGACGCGGCCACATCGTAGAAGCGGTGGATCCACACGCTGGCGGCGTCGACAGCGCGGTCGTCCTGCTGCAGCAGGTACTCCCGCTGTCCGCCGTGGACGAACAGGCGGTAGCCCTCGTCGATCATCAGCCGCAGCAGCGGGCTCTCGAACTGATGGAAGCGGGGCTCACCGGCGCCGTCGACGCGTACGTGCACCGCGCCCTCGTTGAAGCCGTAGAACGGGTCGTCCACCACCGTGTCCACCCCCGACCCGGCGAAGCCCCGTACGTAGATGATCGGCAGCGCACTGCCCGTGGTGTCTGACATGCCAGCCCTCCTCGCTTTGCCGGGCCCGGTCGCTCGCGGCTGCCGCCACTACGTGCAGCCGCGGGGCCGACTGTCAAGAAGGGCAGTCACACGTCGAGCGCCCGGGCGAGCGGTACGCCGGGACGGTAGGCGAGGTGCCGGTACGACGGCGCGTCGAGGACGGTCAGATCGGCCCGAGCGCCGACGCCGAGGTGGCCGATGTCCGCGCGCCGCAGGGCGGCCGCCCCGCCGGCCGTGGCCCCCCACACCGCCTCGCTTGGCGTCATGCCCATCTCACGCACCGCCATCGCGATGCAGAACGGCATCGACGAGGTGAAGCTGCTGCCGGGGTTGCAGTCGGTGGCCAGCGCCACCGTCACCCCGGCAGCCAGCAGCCGCCGGGCGTCCGGGTAGGGCGACCGGGTCGAGAACTCCACCCCCGGCAGCAGGGTTGCCACCGTGGTGCCACCGGCGAGCGCATCGACATCGGCGTCGACCAGGTGCGTGCAGTGGTCAACGCTGGCCGCGCCGAGCTCCACGGCCAGCCGTACGCCGGGACCGGCAGCGAGCTGGTTGCCGTGCACCCGCAGACCCAGCCCGGCGCGGCGGCCAGCCTCGAGCACGGCGCGGCTGGCGTCACCGTCGAAGGCGTGTGGCGAGGCCGGCTCACAGAACACATCGACCCAGCTCGCGTACGGGGCGCAGGCGGCCAGCATCGGGCCGGTGACAAGCTCGACGTAGTCGTCCCTGCGCCCGGCGAACTCCGCGGGCACCACGTGGGCGCCGAGGAAGGTGGTCTCGTCGGTGACCTCGCGGGCCAGCCGCAGGGCGCGGGCCTCGTCGTCGATGGTCAGCCCGTAGCCGCTCTTGACCTCGACCGTCGTGGTGCCCTGGGCGCGCATCTCCGCGACCAGAGCCCGCAGGCGGGCGCGCAGCTGGTCGTCCGACGCGGCCCTGGTGGCGTCCACGGTCGAGGCGATGCCCCCGCCGTCGTAGCGCCGGCCGGCCATCCTCGCCTCGAACTCGACTGCCCGGTCGCCGCCGAACACCAGGTGGGCGTGGCTGTCCACGAACCCGGGCAGCACCGCCCGGCCCTTGACGTCGAGCATGCGGTCGGCGGCCGGCGCCTCGCGGGCAGGACCGAGCCAGCCGACCGCACCGTCGGCGATGACCAGCGCGGCGTCGGGCACCACCCCCAGCGCTCCCTCGCCGCGCGAGGCGTCGTTGGTCACCAGCTCGGCGATCCCGGTCACGAGGGTGCTCATAGCTCGTCCCACAACGGCGCGATGGCGTCGGCCAGCAGCCGCCCGACATCCCCGAGCAGGTGGTGGCCGTCCTTTACGACGACCCGGCCACCGACCACGACGGTGTGGACGTCGGGTGCCGCGGCGGTCAGCACCGCCTGGGTCGGCGCTGACCCGGCGGTACGGCGGCTGTCGAGCCGCACCGCCACCAGGTCGGCGAGCTGGCCAGGCGCGATGCTCCCCGCGTCGGCCCATCCCAGCGAGCGGTGCCCGTTGACGCCCAGCACCTCGACCAGGTCGGCTGGGCT
>JACCVL010000119.1 GCA_013698185.1 Nocardioidaceae bacterium | reverse complement strand
TGGCCCGGATGTCGATCACGAGCTGGCCGCGGTCGCGCCGGACGTCCCCCTTCGCCGACCTGATGTCGTGGCGGGACTGCAGGCTGGCGCACGCCGCTGACACCGCACTGCCGGCGTCGACCTCGAGTCGGCCCTCCGCCCCGGACCCGGGCAGTCGCAGCTCAGCGACGCGTCGGCTGGGGAGGTGCCCGAACAACCATCGCAGGCCGAGCAGCAGCAGAACCAGCGCCGCGGCAGCAAGGGCCCAAGGCCACCATCCGTACTCGGTGACGTCCAGCGCCGGTCCGCTGTCGACCGCCTCCGGCAGCCAGTTGAACAGGTCGTACTTCCACCCGATCACGATGACGGCGCCAGCGATCAGCGCCACCCCCACGACGAACGTCACGAGACGGTCGAAGAACACGCTTGTCCCGCTCATCGGTTCACCCTCTCCCTAGGTCGCGGACCCGCACCCGCGGCGGCTGCTCCAACGGCTCGAACCGGCTCTCCAGCCGTTGCTGGACGCGGCCTTCCAGCGCGGCGTCACGCTCGGCCGACGGTCCGTGGACGTCGACTCTCACCGTGCGTCCGCTGGCCGAGGCGCGAGCGGTGTCGACCCCGTCGACGTCCTCGGCGGAGGCGGCAGCAAAGCTGCGCAGACCGCGATCGAGCATGAACACACCGGTCTGGGCTCGCACCGCAGTACCCAGGTGCGGCCGTGGACGCAGCGCAAAGTAGATCAAGATCAGGCCGATCAGACCCGCGACCACGGCCAGCACGACCCAGGAGAACTGCGGCTTCATCCCGTCAACGGTCTCGAGCGCGCTCTGGATCCACGGCTTGCCCGAGATGAGATCCCCGTACGCCAGGGCATCATGGCCGGCCACGACGGCGAGCGCGATCAGGGCCAGCGACCACAGCACGCCGAAGACCGAGACGCGGGCGAACCCCCGGGGGTCCTTGGCGGTCGGCGGCGGCGTCGCCTGGGTCCTGGTGTCCGAGCCGCCGTCGGTGGACGTCACTGGCGTACTCATTCGACCCTCTTCCTCTGCGTCGTCGACTCTGCTGGCTGCTCGAAGCGCGCCACGGTGACATCGACCGATGCCACCGACAGACCGGTCAGACCGCCGACCTCGCGGGTGACCTCGCTACGCACGTTGCGGGCGACCTCGCCGGCCCCGTACGGCCACAGCACCGCAATGTCCACGGTCAGCCGCACGGTGTCGCCGGCGACCGTGCTGTCGGCGCGCGGCAGGCTCCGGCCGACGATCTTGTCCAGCCCCGATGCGGTGCGGGTGACACCGGGGACACGCTGAGCGGCGAACGTCGCCATCCGGTCGATCGCCTTGCCCGCGATGTGAAGACCGCCGCGGCTCTCGGCCGCGGACGGTGGTGCGTGCAGGTCAGTCACGACGGCGACCACCCAGCAGGGAGCTCAGGTTGATCTCGCCGTCGAACTGCCCGCCCAACAGGTAGCCGACGACTCCGAGCACCAAGGCGAGCAGGAAGGCGCTGAAGCCGCCGACGGCTGCGGCGATGCCCAGCAGCAGACCAGCGATGAGGCCGAGGGCAGAAGTGGTCATGATGTCTCCTTGCTGCCGTCCCGCGTCGGGCTCGGCAGAGCGTGATGGGGGTGTGCTGTGGTCACAACTCGATGGTTCGACGGTGCCCCGGGAACCCCCGAGGCAACGCAGCTCGCAGACGGCGGACGCCTGTCTTGCGTCCGCGCCTCAACGCGTATCGCGTCTGCTTCAGTACCGCTGACCGGGCCGCACCGCCACCGCGCCGCCGAGCCGGAGGTGCCGAGCCGTAGCGCGCATCCACCCGGGCCAGCGACTCGATGAACTGGTCTGGGTCACCACCCAGGTCGGGGTGGTGCTGGCGAGCCACCCGGTGACGGTCAGCGGCCCACTGCTGCCGCCGACCGTCACCGTACGGCCCGGTCCTGGGTCTCATGTCGGGTTTGCTGGACCGACCTCAAGGGGGCCCAGCACGTCTTGGATGACCACGTCCACCGGCCGCGCCGCCACCAGCTCGACAACAGTGCGGATGGCGTCAGCGGTCGGCAACAGGTCGAAGCCCCACTGCACCGTCACGTACACCTCGACCAGGTCGGACCGCACGCGTACCCCGCTGACCCGTCGGCCAGGCAGGTATGTCGCGACCTCGCCGAAGCGACCGGAATGCATGCCGGCCACGCCGGGCACGGCCGTCACGGCAAAGACCACGGCGTCGGCGAGCTCCTCGCCCGCCGGCGGCACCGGTCCGGTCCCGCCGCCGACCGGGCCGCCGACCTGGTCGCTGAGCGGCGGCACGGTCACTGGACGCGAGGGGGCTGCGGGTCCTCAGTCTCCTCGTTGTCCTCTGTGGGCAGGTAGACATCGGCCACGGCGACGTTCACCTCGGTCACCTCGAGGCCGGTCATCCGCTCCACCGAGCCGATGACGTTGCGCCGGATGCCATCGGCAAGGTCGACGATGGACACGCCGTAGTCGGCGATGAGCTCGACGTCGACGGCTGCCTGACGCTCGCCGACCTCGACCGACACGCCCTGCGCTTGGTTGGTGCGGCTGCCCGGGATCCGCTCGCGGATCGCGCCGACGGCACGCGCTGCGCCGCCGCCGAGGGCGTGCACGCCAGCCACGTCGCGGGTCGCGATGCCCGCGATCTTGGCGACGACGGAGTCAGCGATGGACGTCCGTCCCTGCGTGGTGACCAACGCGTTGCCGCTACCCGAGCTCGACGACGAGCTCTCCTTCGACGACGGCTGGCTGGTGCTGGGGGTGGTGCTGGTCACGGGGGGTCCTTCCGGTCGGGGATGCGCCGCAGTGCCGGCTCAGCTGAGTGAGTCGGCATTGCGGCCGGGGACGTGGGTACAGACGCGCGTACCCGCGCATTGTCACGATACGCGCACTGTGATCCGGGTCACCTCATGGCCCGGCGCCTATGCTGCGGAGCGCTCGGCTGACCGGCAGCCTCTCGACGCGAGACGAGGTGTGGTGGACGTCTTGTCCCCCGGGGGCGAACGGGTCGCCCAGCGGTCCGACGCCGTGCTCGCGCGTCGAAGCGGGCTCGGTGACCGCGTCGCCTTCGCCGAGCTGGTGGACCGGCACGGCCCGGCGCTGTACCGCTATGCCGTGCGGATGCTCGACGGGGAGCACCACGCCGCCGAGGATGCGGTGCAGGAGGCGCTGACCAAGGCCTGGGTGCACCTCGGTGCTTTCCGCGGTGAGTCCTCGGTCAAGACGTGGCTGTTCCGGCTGGTCGCCAACGAGTGCCTGAGCGCGCGGCGCCGACGTCGGCCGAGACCCGTCGACGACGCCGTCCTCACCGCGATCCCCGACGACGCGCGCGCCGCGCCGGAGACCGTGACGGTGGCGACGGACCTGCGTGCGGCGTTGGACGTCGCACTGGTCGAGCTGCCCTGGCGCCAGCGGGCCAGCTGGATCCTCCGTGAGGTCGAGTCGCTGTCGTACGCCCAGATCGCCGAGGTACTCGGCACCAGTTCGACGGTCGTACGCGGTCAACTGCACCGGGCGCGGGCTAACCTCGCCGTCACGATGGAGCAGTGGCGATGACCGCGGGCTCGATGGACCGACCTGCCGGGGAGGTGCCCTCGGACGACCTCGCGGTCCAGGCGAGGCTGCGCGAGGCCGCGGACGACCTGCGCGCCCACGTCGACGAGCGCTGGGTCGAGGTGGCCAACGTCGTGCTGTCCCGTGCCCTCACCGCCACTCGACCGTCCCCGCCGGTGCGCGCGCAAGCGCCAACCGGGCCGGTAGAGATCGCCGAGCAGGTGCTGGTGTCCTACCTGCGCGACAGCATCGACCAGCTCGACGACTGCGAGGTGGTCACCATCGGCATCGACACGCGGCCCGAGCACGGTATTGATGGCCGCGGCGAGGTCTGCACAGGCGTGCTGGTCGCGCTGGCCGTGCGCTACCAGACGGTGCTGATCCCGCTGGCCGATCGGGTACGGGAGGTTGCGGTGAGCCGGCTGGCACAGATGCTGGGTCCGGTGGAGCCGGCTGTCAGTGTCTCGGTCGTTCATGTGCACATCGCCGACGTCACGCGCGGCGACCCCAAGCTGACCACCGACGAGCGCTCGAGGTGACGTGGGTCGACAATGTCTGTTCTCGGTCCGACACGCTGGCTGGGGCAGACCGGAAAGGACGACGACATGACAACCGAGACAGCGACCGACGCGGACGTGGAGAAGGTCAAGCGTCGCCAGGCCAAGGCAGAACACGCGGCCGCGGCCCTGGACACCGCCCGCGCCCGGGCCACCACGACCGCCAGCCAACACGACCAGGCCGTCGAGGCACTCGCGCAGGAACGGGCCGCGCTGAAAACCGCGCAGAAGGACGTCAAGAAGCTGACCAAACAGGTTGCGGTGCGCGGCAAGCTCGTCAAGTCGCTGCGCAAGGACCGCCGCAGCGCGGACAAGGACCTCGCCCGCCTGCAGGATGACACCGAACAACGTCTGCAGAAGCTGGCCCAGGCGCAGGCGAAGGTCACTGCTGACGATGCACTCAGCGAACTCGAGGACGGCAAGGCCAAGGCGGCGGTGCGCACCGTCAAGTCCACCAGCACCCGGTCGAGCGCGGCGAGGAAAGCCCCGGCGAGAAAGACGTCAACCACGAAGAGAACAGCCGGCAAGACGGCTGCGAAGAAGACAGCCGCCACCCGCTCGACGGCGAAGAAGACACCGGCGAGAAAGACCACGAAGACGGCCCGCACGACCACCGCTGCCAAGCGCTGACACGACTCCACCGCTGCGCGTCGTAACATCGTCGAACGGCCGCGCAGAATGTGTGCTGTGTGTGCTGCCGTGAGCGGACACGCCGCAAGCGCGATCAGTGGGTCTGCCACTGGTCCGCCCACGAGAGGAACTGCATGACCGGCAAGAGGATCTATCGCGCGGCCAACACCAGCGTGCTGGCGGTTGAGGCCGTCGACGCACCGCGTGTCGTCACCTCGGCGGAGCTCGACGAACACCTCACCGAGACCTACGAACGGGTGGGGTTGCGCCCGGGCATGCTGGAGAGCCTGGTCGGCATCCGCGAGCGTCGTTGGTGGGCCGACGGCGTGACCTTCGCCGACGGAGCCGCGATGGCCGGAGCCAAGGCGATCGCCGAGTCCGGCGTGGACGCCGCCCAGATCGGGCTCCTGGTCAACACCTCGGTGAGTCGGGCGCACCTGGAGCCGTCGACTGCCGTCGCGGTCCATCACGCGCTGGGCCTGCCGCCCACCTGCCAGAACTTCGACGTCGCCAACGCCTGCCTGGGGTTCGTCAACGGCATGCAGATCGCCGCCGCCATGATCGAGTGCGGGCAGATCGACTATGCCCTGGTCGTCAATGGCGAGGACGCGCGCGCGGTGCAGGAGGCCACCTTGGCGCGGCTCTCCGGGCCCCGGGTCACGGCTCAGCAGGTCATGGACGAGTTCGCGACCCTCACCTTGGGGTCGGGGGCAGCGGCGATGGTCCTCGGCCGCGCCGACCTGCACCCCGAGGGCCACCGCATCATCGGTGGGGCCACCCGTGCCAGCAGCGCACACCACGAGCTGTGCGTGGGCGACATCGAGCACATGCGCACCGACGCCCGTGGTCTCCTCGAAGCCGGTCTGGAGCTGACGGCCCAGCTGTGGGCGGACGCCGCAGCGGACTTCACCTGGGCCCAGGGGATGGACCGCTACGTCATCCACCAGGTCTCACAGGTGCACACCGCGGGCATGTGCACCGCGCTCGGTATCGACCCGGCGCGGGTACCCCTCACCTTCCCGATGTACGGCAACATCGGGCCGGCTTCGGTGCCGTACACCCTG
Organism: Nocardioidaceae bacterium; assembly: GCA_013698185.1. Lineage (GTDB taxonomy): Bacteria > Actinomycetota > Actinomycetes > Propionibacteriales > Nocardioidaceae > JACCVL01. The sequence goes on along the minus strand of JACCVL010000119.1, from coordinate 644 downwards.
GCCAAGCAGGCGCAGGACCTCGAGGCGGGCGACCGGGTGCTGTTGATGGGCATCGGGTCGGGGTTGAACGCCTCGCTCACCGAGCTCTGCTGGTGAGCGGTGGCGCCTCGACGCCGCCGCCCGACCTGCCTGGCCTGGACCCTCGCTGGTCGGAGCTGGTCGAGTTCGCCGACGGCGCCGGGGCGACGCAAACCTGGCACGTGCTCGACAGCTGGGCCCCGGCCGCCAGGACCGCCACCACCGACGACGAGCCCGCGCTGACCCTGCTGTGCGTGCACGGCAACCCCACCTGGTCGTACCTGTGGCGCCGACTGCTCGCGGCCGCCCCCACGCAGTGGCGGGTCATCGCGCCGGACCAGCTGGGCATGGGCTACTCCGAGCGACCCCAAGCCGCACGCAGCCTCGCCGAGCGGGTGGCCGACCTTGGGGCGCTCACCGAGGCCCTCGGCGTCACCGGGCCGGTCGTCACGGTGGCGCACGACTGGGGCGGTGCGATCTCGCTGGGGTGGGCCGCCGAGCACCGGCAGCAGCTGCGCGGGGTGGTGCTCACCAACACCGCCGTGCACCAGCCCGCCGGCCGCAGGGGCCCGGCGGTGATCCGGCTGGCGCGCCTGCCGGGCGTACGCCACGCGCTGTGTGCCCGC
>JACCVL010000107.1 GCA_013698185.1 Nocardioidaceae bacterium | reverse complement strand
GTGCGTGACGCCGCGCCGCAGGGTGCGTCGGGCACGCACACGGCGTACGTCACGTCGCCGCGCTCGATGTCGTCGATGGAAGCCACGTCAGCGGGGTTGACCGCTGGGGTGACCAGGGTGAGCCGGTTGCGCGCGAACACCTCGGGTGCGGCGGCGGTGAGCCCTTCGTCGACGACCCCCTGCATGGTGGCCTCGTCGGCGGTCGCCAGGACGTCGGCGGGTGCACCGGCGACGACCTGCTCGGCCAGCGTGCTCGACGAGTTGAAGGTGAGTTCCACCTGCACGTCGGAATGGTCGCTCTGGTACGTCTTCGCAAGCTCGCCGAAGGCTTCGGTGAGCGACGAGGCGGCCAGGACCGTGAGCTCGAGGGAGTCGCTGCTGCTGCTGCTGCCACTGTCGCTGCCGGCGTCCGAGCTCGCCGAGCAGGCCGTCGCCGCGACCAGCAGGAGCCCGAGACCGGCCGCCACCAACCGGCGCGGCGCGGCTGCACACGGGGCGTTCATGCCGTCCGTCCTGACGTCGTCTCGACCACGACGGTGGTGGCTTTGACGACGGCGTCGGCCAGCACTCCTGCCTCGAGCCCGAGGTCGTCAGCCGCCTCGCGGCTCATGAGGGACACCACCCGGTAGGGGCCGCAGACCAGCTCGACCTGTGCCATCACGGTGTCGCGGGTGACTGCGCTGACGATTCCGGGCAGTCGGTTGCGAGCGCTGGTGGTGGCCTGGTCGGTGCTGTGCCTGTCCGGCGTCAGGCCAGCGCGTTGCGCCGCCAGCGCCGCCAGGTCACGACCCTCGATGCCCCGCGCACCGCCGGGGGTCTCGGTGGTGGAGACGACACCCTGGTCTGCCCAGCGGCGCAAGGTGTCATCGCTGACGCCGATGATGGCCGCCGACTGGGTCATGCCGTACACGCTCATCACCGCAGGCTATCCGCAAATGCGGTATCAAGCGAGTGGTGGACCTCCCGCACTTGAGCAACCTGCGGCCCACACGATCCGCGGACGCGGTGATGTGTGACTTGACAAACCCAGGGACTGCGACGACTCATCACCTAGGTGACGGCGCCGCGGCTGATTGCACTGAAATCCCGGCAGACCCCGCGCTCGCATGCCAGGCTGCTGGATGTCAGGGCACCACCCTTTGCAGGACATCCGCAACGCTCTAGACTCGACGGGGCGGTGCTTGACCGTAGGCAGTCGATGTGGTAAAGGAGGCGGCGTCCGTGGTTCAGGCTGCGTGGCAGCGATTCCTGTCGTCCTTTCGGCGGGCGGCGCACTCTTTCGAGAGTGAACGAAGCGACAAGGCTTCTAGCTTCGAGTTGTTGGTTGACGTACGCCGAGACGACTTGGATGGCGGATACGTCGCCGAGGTTGTCGACATGCCCGGTGTCATGTCACAAGGTGACACCGAGGAAGAGGCGCTGGAGAACGTAGTGGAGGCCTGGAGCGAGGTCGTGACCGCCCGACTCGCTCGACAGTTCACGGAGCGCTCAAGTATGGACTCCGGAGGGGTCGAGACCGTCCGCTACGGCTTCAGCGCGGTCTAGGCAGTGGGGCAGGCAGACCTGCCTCTCGCCAGCGGGGAGAAGCATGCGAGAGCCCTGGAGCGTGCCGGGCTCGTCATCCTCCCTAGGCGTGGGCGGGGAAAGCACTTCTTGCTACAGCGCCCCGGCGCACGGCCCATCATCTCCATCCCGGACCACCGCGAGGTCAAGCGGTCGCTCCTTGCAAAGCAGCTGAAACTGGCTCGCATCTCCGAGAGCGAGTACGCGACCTACTTTCGTTGACCGGCGTCATCATCAACCACTTCTTGCGGACGGTCCTCCGGTTTGACCGCGAGGAGCGCCCGCAACACCTCCTCAGGCGTCAGCGGGGCGAGCGAGACCGGGTTGTCGCGGTCCGCATTGTCACGGTCGTCAGGCATCAGCGGCCTCGGGTTCCGGCTTGGGCGCAGGCCGGCGGACGCGGATCGGGACCGCGTGCCGTCACCCCTCCCGCCGGGTGTTCGCCGCGAGCCGACGGCGTCGCGACTGGCGCCCCTTGTGGCTGGGCAGGCGCAGCGGATCGACCAGCCGCGGTCCGGCAAGCCGGCTCTCCAGCCTGCGCGCCTCGGGCCTGAGCGGCTGGGCGATGTACTCGCCGAGCAGGACCCCAGACGCCAGCGCGACCCCGATGCTGGCGGCGGTCAGCATGGGGAGGAAACCCGTTGACGTCTCGGTCGGTGAGCAGCTGGGAACAGCCCGCGGTAGATGGAGACGTCGGCGGCTCCGGCGCCGCTGGACAGGACCACCTCGCCCACCCGCAGCGCGAGATCGATGGCTCTGTAGACCTCGCGTGAGTTGTCGTCCACGCAGGCGTCCTTCCGGTTCCGTACGGCGGTTGACCGCCGGGTCGACGATGACAGTGACCGGAGGTCGGCAGACCCGCGGGGTGCTTGCGAGAATCGTGCGGTGAGCAGTCCCACCCCACCGCCGGCGTCTGCCCGCCCTGACCCGTCCATGCTGGACGTGGTCCGAGTGGTGGCCCTGCTCGCCGTGGCCATCGTGACGATCGCCTGGCTCGGCGGTCTGTTCCGCGCCGACACCGTCGTCGAGCCCGAGGCGGTGGACTACGAGGCCGTTGCCCGAGGGCCCCAGGTCGATTCGGGCTTCGCCCTGCTGGTCCCGGCGCGGCTGCCTGACGGCTGGCGGGCGACGAGTGCACGGTGGGGGGCCGCGGACCGGCACTGGCACATCGGCATCCTGACCGCCGAGCAGGAGTACGTGGGGGTGGAACAGTCCAGGCTCGACGCGCAGGCGGCTCAGGAGACCTATGCGCCGGGCGCGACGGAGGCGGGGGCGGTCCAGGTGTCCGGACGGCCGTGGGTGCGCCTGGTCGATGAGCAGACCGGCGCGGTCGCGCTGCTCGACGAGCAGCCGGAGTACACGGTGGTCGTGACCGGCTCGGCGCCCGAGACGACGCTGGCCGTCCTTGCTGAAACCCTGGCGCCGGTGCCGCCGCGGTGAACCGCCAGAAGGGCTCAGCCGCCGTCTGACCGCTGCGCGGCGGTGGTGTCGTCGGCCGCCGTCGCCGCGTCGAGACGGGCTCGCGCGCCGTCGAGCCAGCGTTGACAGATGGTGGCGAGCTGCTCGCCGCGCTCCCACAGGGCCAGTGACTCCTCGAGCGTCGTGCCGCCAGCCTCGAGCCGTCGGACGACCTCGACCATCTCGTCGCGTGCCTGCTCGTAGGACAGGGCATCGCCGTCGGCCGATGCCGTCTCGGGCGGGGGCTGTGAGTCAGTCATCGCGAATAGCCTCCTGGGGGTCCGGCGTGGTCGGCGGTGCGGATGCGTCGTGGGGCAGGACCTGCGTGACCTGGGTGTGCAGTCGGCCGTCGGGCAGGCGCACCGCCAGCTGGTCGCCGACATCGGCGCCGTGCACGCTGGCCAGCACGTGGCCGTCCGCGGTGGTGACGACCGCGTACCCGCGCTGCAGGGTGGCCAGCGGTGACAGCGCGCGGATGCGGGCCACGCTGTGCATCACGTCGTCGTCGATGCGGTCCAGTCGGTGCACGAGGATGCGGCGGGCGCGCGCACGCAGCTCCAGCGTCGCCCCGCTGCGCTCCTGGACCAGCCCGTACGGGGCGGCGAGACTCGGCCGCGAGCGCAGCGTGCTCAACTGATGGCGCTCGCGCTCGACGTGGCCGCGGACGGCCCGGCGGAGGCGCTCGCGGGCGACCTGCACCGACGCGATCTCCTCCGCAACGTCAGGGACCACACGCTTGGCGGCGTCGGTCGGCGTGGACGCCCGCAGATCGGCCACCAGATCCAGCAGCGGTGTGTCCTGCTCGTGTCCGATCGCGCTGACCAGGGGCGTACGGACCGCACTGACGACCCGGACCAACCCCTCGTCGCTGAACGGCAACAGGTCCTCGAGCGACCCACCGCCGCGCGCGACGACGATCACGTCGACGTCGGCGTCGGCATCCAGCCGGCGGACGGCCTCGATCAGCTCGCGCGCGGCTGAGGTGCCCTGCACCCGGGTGTAGTCGACGCGGAACCGTACGCCGGGCCACCGGCGGCGCGCGTTGTCCACGACATCTCGCTCGGCCGCGGACTCGCGTCCGGTGACCAGGCCGATGCACTGCGGCAGGAACGGCAGCGGGTGTTTGCGCTCGGTCGCGAACAGGCCCTCGGCGGCGAGCAACCGGCGGCGCTGCTCGAGTCGGGCGAGCAGCTCGCCGAGCCCGACCGGCCGGATCTGGTCGAGGTAGAGCGACAGAGAGCCACGGCGGTCGTAGTAGCTGGGGCGGGCGTGCACGATCACCTTGGCGCCCTCGATGACCGGCGGGTCGACCACGTCGAGGACGGCAGCCGGGCACGACGCCTGCAAGGACAGGTCGGCCTCGGTGTCGCGCAGGGTGAGGTAGACGCGACCCTGGCGCCGGTTGAGCTCGGCGATCTGTGCCTCGATCCAGATCCACCCCAGCCGACCGATCCACTGCCCGAGCGCGGAGGAGACGGTCCGCAGCGGGACGGGAGCGTCGGCGGAGGTCTGCAGAGCCACCACTGCACCCTAGGCGTCCTCGCCGACACCCGGACCGCGCCCGGTCGGCCAGCCGGTGAGTGCGGATGGCCGCGCCGCGGCGCCTACCATGGGTTGGTGCCTTCGCTCAGTGCTGATCCGACCCCCGCCGACGTCACGCCGACCAGGCGGGTCCTGCTCGCGGCCCCGCGCGGTTACTGCGCCGGCGTCGATCGTGCGGTGATCACCGTCGAACGCGCTCTCGACGTCTATGACCCGCCGGTCTACGTGCGCAAGCAGATCGTGCACAACAAGCACGTCGTGCAGGGCCTCGAGCGGCGCGGTGCGATCTTCGTCGAGGAGCTCGACGAGGTTCCCGCGGGGGCGACCGTGGTCTTCTCCGCGCACGGGGTTGCGCCCGCGGTGCACCAGCAGGCGGGGGAGCGCAGCCTCAAGACGATCGACGCCACCTGCCCGCTGGTGACCAAGGTGCACCACGAGGCCAAGCGGTTCGCCGCCGACGATCTCGACATTCTCCTGATCGGCCACGAGGGTCACGAGGAGGTCGAGGGGACCGCCGGCGAGGCCCCGGAGCGCACGGTCCTCGTCCAGAACCCGGCCGAGGCGGCCAGCGTCGAGGTCCGCGACCCGTCGCGGGTGGCGTGGCTGTCACAGACGACGCTGTCGGTCGACGAGACCATGCAGACCGTCGACAAGCTGCGCGAGCGCTTCCCCGATCTGCTCGACCCGCCGAGCGACGACATCTGTTATGCCACCCAGAACCGGCAGCAGGCGATCAAGCAGATCGCGGCGCACTCCGACCTGGTCATCGTGGTCGGGTCGGCGAACTCCTCCAACTCCGTACGGCTCGTAGAGGTTGCCCTGGAGTCCGGCGCGGCCGCGTCCTACCGGGTCGACGATGCGAGCGAGGTCGACGCCTCCTGGCTCGACGACGTCAGCACCGTCGGCGTCACCAGCGGCGCCTCGGTGCCTGAGGACCTCGTCGACGGCGTGCTCGACTGGCTCCGGCAGCAGGGCTTCCCGCCGCCGGAGTCGGTGCGTACGGCCGAGGAGAGCCTGATCTTCTCGCTGCCGAAGGAGCTGCGCCGAGACATCAAGTCCGCCGAGGCCAGCAGCTGAACCCTCTCGGCCGTCGGCGGGCTAGGTGATCGCCGCCGGCCCACGGCGGTCGCGACGGTGCAGGCGTCCCCGCAGCGCAACCACCGTCAGCGCGGCGGCGTGGGCGACCACCAGGGCGCCGGCGAGGTGCACGAAACCGGCGATGACGCGCTGCGCGACGCCGGCAGAGGAGTCGAGCCGTGCGACCTGGATCCCCTGGCCGTGTAACACGGCCACAACGGTCAGGACAGCCACCAGCAGCAGCGGAGGCAGGACGCCTGCGGTGAACAGGTCGCGCGGGCGCACCGTCAGGGCGGCGCCGACGCTGACGACGACGAGGCCAAGGCCGACCAGCACACCCACCGAGTCGGCGATCGCGATCTCGGCGAACGCGACGACGAGCATGACGGTCACCGCGGTCGCCAGCACCCGTTCGATGGGCGGCTCCGCACCGACCCACGGGGCTCGAGACGCCGGCTCGGCTCCTGCGGAGGGCTGCCGCGGTGACCGGGCCAGGGCTGGCGCAGCCCCAGCCGTCACCGGGGCGTCGGGGCCATTCACAATATCCACGCTAGACCTCATCTGACCTCAGCCCGCGCGCCGACGCGCCGTCACATCGGGGCTAGCGCCGCCAACTTCAGCCCGGTCGCCGTCGAGCACCAGCTCGGGTGCCGACAGCGGGCGCACCGCCTGCTCGACCGGGGCGGGGCTGGGCGGTTCGTCGTCACCGACGTGCAGGTCGTGCAGCCTGCGGGCCGACACCAGCACCCGGCCCTCCAACGCACCGACGGCGCTGTTGTACGCGCCCACCGCCGCGGTGAGCGAGCGCCCGAGCTTGTCCACGTGGCCACCGAGCGTGCCGAGCCGCTCGTACAGCTCGCGGGCCACGTCTTGGACCTCGCGGGCACTGTCGGCCAGCGACTCCTGGGTCCAGGCGTAGGAGACCGTGCGCAGCAGCGCGATGAGCGTGGTCGGTGTTGCCGGCACCACCTTGCGAGCGGCGGCGTACTCCAGCAGGGCTGGGTCGGCCTCCAGGGCATGGCTCAAGAACGCCTCGCCGGGCACGAACATCACCACGAACTCCGGTGTCGGGGCGAACTGCCGCCAGTACGCCTTGGCGGCGAGCGCATCGACATGGCTGCGCACCTGCCGCGCATGGTGGGCGAGGTGCTGGGCGTGGCCCTCGTCGTCACCGTCGCCGGCGGCATCGGTCGCGCGCAGGAAGGCGTCGAGCGGCACCTTGGCATCGACCACGACGTGCCGCCCGCCGGCCAGACGGACCAGCAGGTCGGGCCGCTGCAGGCCGTCGTCGGTGCGCACCGACGCCTGCAGCGTGAAGTCACAGTGCTGCACCATGCCGGCCAGCTCGACCGCCCGCCGCAGGTGCATCTCGCCCCACTGACCGCGCACCTGCGGTCGCCTGAGCGCCGTGGCCAACGACAGGGTCTCACGGCGCAGTCCCTCGCCGGTCAGCCGTACGGCCTCGACCTGAGCTGCCAGTCGCTCCTGCCAGGCCACGCCGGAGGACTCCAGCTCGCGCAACCGGTCGTCGAAGCGGTCCAGACTGTCCTTGACCGGTGCGACGACCGCCGCCGTGGCCTGCAGGCTCGCGCTCACCTGCGCGGCCGTGCCGCTCTGGTCGCCGCGCAGCACTCGGCTGCCCAAGGCGACACCCAGGGCGACACCGAGCGCAACGCCGGCGGCAAGCGTGAGCAGGACGGTCAGGATGAGCGTGCTGAGATCCATGCCGACACCTTGGCAGCGAGCACCGACAGTCCATGGTTAGCCGCCGGCGGACGGCCCGTAGGCTGGACGCCCGTGGCACTCACTATCGGCATCGTCGGCCTGCCCAACGCCGGCAAGTCCACCCTGTTCAACGCGCTCACCAAGAACGACGTCGTCGCAGCCAACTACCCGTTCGCGACGATCGAGCCCAACGTGGGCGTGGTCGGGGTCCCCGATGCGCGGCTGGGTGAGCTGGCGAGGCTGTTCGACTCCTCCCGCCAGATGCCCGCCACCGTGCAGTTCGTCGACATCGCGGGCATCGTCCGCGGTGCGAGCGAGGGCGAGGGGCTGGGCAACAAGTTCCTGGCGCACATCCGCGAGTCCGACGCGATCTGCGAGGTGACGCGGGTCTTCCGCGACGACGACGTGACCCACGTGGACGGCAAGGTCTCACCGCTGGACGACATCGAGACCATCCGTACCGAGCTGGTGCTCGCCGACCTGCAGACGGTCGAGAACGCGCTGCCCCGGCTGGACAAGGACGCACGCAAGGACAAGTCGCTGCTCGCGGTGCTCGAGGCCGCCCGGTCGGCCCAGGAGGTGCTGGCCCGCGGCGACACGATCTACGGCTCCGGTCTCGACTCGGCCGCGCTGCGCGA
>JACCVL010000211.1 GCA_013698185.1 Nocardioidaceae bacterium | reverse complement strand
GCCTGCGGGCGAGCCTCCCCGCCGCCCCGCACCCGCCGGTCCCGCGCCACGCCCCACAAAAAAGCGCCGCCGATACGTCCGCGGAGCCGCCCACCCCCCGCGTACGCGCCCGCCGTGTGGTCGTGCGCCACGGCGCCACGGTGGCCGTACGCGCGGTGGACCTCGACGTGGCTGCAGGCGAGACCGTGGCCGTGATGGGCCGCAACGGTGCGGGCAAGTCCTCGTTGCTGTGGGCACTCGCCGGGGCGTCGGCACCCTCGGCCGGTTCGGTGTCGGTGTCGGGTGAGTCACTCGGCACGTCCGCAGAGGCTGTCCGCCGCCGGCTGGTGGGCCTGGTGCCGCAGACCGCCACCGACCTGCTCTATCTCGACAGCGTCGCCGACGAGTGCGCGCAGGCAGACGCCGAGGCCGGGGCGCCAGCGGGCACCTGCGCCACGGTGCTGCACCAGGTGCTCGGTGTGGTCGACCCCAGCAGCCACCCACGTGACCTGTCGGCCGGGCAGCAGCTGGCCCTCGTCTTGGCGGTGCAGCTCACGGCCGCTCCGCCCGTTGTGCTGTTGGACGAGCCGACCCGTGGCCTGGACTACACCGCCAAGCGCGCGCTCGTGCGGGTGCTGCAGCGGCTGGCCGCCGACGGGCACGCGGTGGTCGTCGCGAGCCACGACGTCGAGTTGGTGGCACAGGTCGCCGACCGGGTCGTGGTGATGGCCGACGGCGAGATCGTCGCCGACGGACCGACCGCCGAGGTCATGACGTCCGTCTCGACGCTCGCCCCGCAGGTGGCCAAGGTGCTCGGTGCGGACTGGCTGACGGTCGACGCCGTGGCCGCCGCGCTCGCCCCCGAGCTGGCGGAGGTGCCGCGTGGCTGATGAGGTCATCGTCTCGCCGATGCCGCAGGTCACGATCGCCGGCCGGCCGCGCACCCACCTCGTGCTCGCGCTGGCCAGCCTCGTCGGTCTGGCGATGTTCTGCTGGCCGCTGCTCGTCGACGTCGACGCCGACGCCCTCGGGCACACCACCGATGCGCCGCTGGCGTTCGTCCTGCTGCTGCCCATCGTGCTGGCCGTGGTGCTCGCCGAGATGGCCGACGAGGGCATCGACTCGCGTGCTCTGGCGATGCTGGGCGTGCTGGCGGCTCTCGAGGCCGCGCTACGGCCCCTCAGCGCTGGGGCGGGGGGCGTCGAGCTGGTGTTCTTCCTGCTGGTGCTCGGCGGGCGGGTGTTCGGGCCCGGCTTCGGGTTCGCCCTCGGCTGCCTGTCGTTGCTCGCCTCCGCCCTGCTGACCGCCGGGGTCGGCCCCTGGCTGCCGTTCCAGATGATGGCCTCGGCCTGGTTCGGCCTCGGCGCCGGCCTGTTGCCGCGGCGCCTGCGTGGCCGCGCAGAGATCGCGATGCTCGCCGCGTACGGGGCGTTGGCGTCGCTGGCCTACGGCGCCCTGATGAACCTGTGGTTCTGGCCGTTCAGCCTCGGCGAGGGCACCGCACTGTCGTACGTGGCGGGCGACCCGCTGAGCGCCAACCTCGAACGTTTCGCCGTCTTCACCCTCGTCACGTCGACGCTCGGCTTCGACCTCGGTCGCGCCATCACCACCGTGCTGGCGATCGTGTTGCTCGGCCCGGCGATCCTGGCGGTGCTGCGCCGGGCTGCCCGCCGGGCCAGCTTCGCCCCCCGGTGACCAGCCCGTCAGCGACCGATGGCGACGACGGGCCTGGCGGCCGGGTCCAGCTTCTTCATGGTCTGGCGGACGAACCGTCGGGGAGCCGACACGCAGCCGGCGGTCGCGCCGCTGCCGTTGACGTGCAAGAAGATGCCCGAGCCGCGGTGGCGTACGGGGTCGGGGCGGTTGAAGTCGATGACGACCGACCAGCGGTACTGCCTGGGGTAGTCGCGCAGCCGTTCGGAGCTGTTGTACCCGGAGATGCGCCAGCGGAAGCCACCCTGGTTCTTGTTGCGCAGCGTGTTGTACCACCGCGACTGGTTGTCCTGCACCCAGTAGTCACTGGCGCGGACCCGGTGGAACGGCAGGTCGGTGCCGGGTGGCCGTCGGTTCAGCCCGAAGGTCTCCGTCACTCGGTACGAGCCGAGCGGCGTGGTCCCGGTGCCTTGCTCACGCTCCTGGCCGGGCACCAAACCGCCGTAGCCGATCCGCCCGTCGGCCGCGGTCCGCACCCGGTGCCACCGTCCACCGCCGTGCCGCCACAGCGAGACCCTGGCGTGCCAGCCGCTGCGGTGCTTAACCGTGACGACCTGCCGGGTGCCCTTGGCGAGGTTCACCGCAACCCCGCCGAGGCGTACGGTGCGCGCGCCGTCATCCGCCTGGGCCGACCCGCCGCCGAGCGCGCCGAGACCCGTCATCGCCAGCAGAACCGTGCAGAGCAACCAGGCGCAGAGCGGCACTGATCGGCGCGAGGTCATACCGGCATGTTGACAAACAATGCACGCAGAGTCACGCAGAGTTAGACAAGGGTGGCCGGAAGGGTGGGGACAGACTCAGCCTCGTGGCGCCATGCCGTACACCCGGTCCACGGCGATCCGCAGCACCAGCCGACGCTCGGCGACCATCGCGGCGCGATAGTCCGCCCAGTCGGGATGCTCGCCCTGCAAGGTCTGGAAGAGGTCGACCAGGTCGTCGGCGGCCTGGCCGTCCGGATCCCGCGCCTCCGGGCCGAGCTGTGCCTCGCCTTCGGCCACCACGTACGCCCAGCCGTCGTCGGTCGTCACATAGAAGCTGGCGCGCGGGTCTCGCCGCAGGTTGGCGACCTTGGCGCGGTCGGCCGTGACGGAGACGCGGATCGTTCGTGTCGCCGCATCCCACGCGAACAGGACGTTGGACAGCTGGGGCCGCCCGTCACGCTTCAGCGTCGCGAGGACACCCAGCCGGCGGCCGTCGAACAGATCGAGCAGTCCGGGGTCGAGCGACGGGGCGGGAGCATCGGTGGTCATAGCTCCATACTGCAGCCTGCTCGACGATCGGGCGGGGCGGCGATGCCAGAATCAGTCGCATGCCCACCCACCCCCTGTCCGGCCCCCTCGTCGGTGTCCGCGTCGTCGAGCTCGCCGGGATCGGTCCCGCCCCGTTCGCGGCCATGCTGCTGGCCGACCTCGGCGCTGACGTGCTGCGCGTCGACCGCCCCGGCGGCAACGCGATGGCACCGGCTCCGCCGCCGTACGACCTGCTGACCCGCGGCCGTCCGTCGGTCGCCGTCGACCTCAAGCACCCCGACGGCGTCCAGGTCGTGCTGGACCTCGTCGCCGGCGCCGATGTCCTCATCGAGGGGTTCCGCCCCGGCGTCACTGAGCGGCTCGGGCTCGGCCCCGACGAGTGCCTCGGGGTCAACCCGGCCCTCGTCTACGGCCGGATGACCGGCTGGGGCCAGGACGGGCCGCTGGCGCGCACCGCCGGGCACGACCTCACGTTCCTCGCGGTCACCGGCGCCCTGAGCACGATCGGTGAGGCCGGCCGGCCGCCGCAGCCGCCCCTCAACCTGCTGGGAGACTTCGGTGGCGGCGCGCTGTACCTCGCCGTCGGCGTGCTCGCCGCGCTGCTCGAGGCCCGCGGCTCGGGGCGCGGTCAGGTCGTGGACGCCTGCGTCGTCGACGGCACCGCCCACCTGACGGCGATGGTGGTCGGCCAGCTCGCAGCAGGCTGGTGGCAGGACCGCCGGGGCAGCAACCTGCTCGACGGCAGCGCGCCGTTCTACACCACCTACGTGTGCGCCGACGGCCGGGAGTTGGCGATCGCACCGATGGAGCCCCAGTTCTGGGCGGCGTTCGTGGCCGGGCTCGCCCTGGCCGACGACCCGGACCTGCCGGACCGGGCCGACCACGCCCAGTGGGGTGCGTTGCGCCGGGTGCTCGGTGACCGCATCGCCACCCGCACGCAGGCCCAGTGGCTGGAGGTGTTCGATTGCTCCGACGCCTGCGTCGCGCCGGTTCGCTCGCTCGCCGAGGCTGCTGCCGATCCGCACCTGGTCGCGCGCGGCACCTTCGTCGAGCATGCGGGGGTGGTGCAGCCCGCGCCGGCCCCGCGCTTCTCCCGTACGCCGGGGGCGCTGACGGCGCCGCCACCGCTCGGTGCCGGTGCGGACACGCGCGAGGCGCTGACAGTGTGGGGGATCGAGGACGTCGACGCACTGATCGCGTCGGGAGCCGTCGTCCAGGACGCGGGTCCCTCCGACGGGCCGGCGGGTGCCTACGCCGCCGCGCAGCACACCGGGGGCTAGCGGCGGGCGGGGATGGGCTGGAACTTGCTCACGACGGTCAGCCC
>JACCVL010000096.1 GCA_013698185.1 Nocardioidaceae bacterium | reverse complement strand
CCGCAAGGCCGGCCGGTTGGGTTTGGCCGAGCGCGACCTCGGCGAGGCGGTCCGCAGTGATCGCGACACCCTCGCCGCCACGGCCTCGCAGGCCCGGCTGGCGGTGGCGCTCGGTGACCTCGACCGGGCCGAGCGAGTGTGGCGTGGGCTGGTCGACCGGGCCCCGCTGCCCTCGTACGTGCTGGAGCTCGCAGAGCTGCTAGAGGCCACCGGCCGCCGCCGGCAGGCCCAGGCGCAGTACGCCGTGCTCGAGGCCACCGCCCGGCTGGCGCGCGGCAGTGGCGTCAACATCGACGTGGAGACCGCCCGCTACGAGGCCGACCACGGCTCCGCCGCTGCGGCGCTGCGTGCCGCCCGGGCGGCCTGGTCAGCCGCGCCGAGCATTTGGTCAGCCGATGCGCTGGGATGGGCGCTGCACCGTACGGGCCGGGACGAGCCAGCGCTGCGCCATGCTCGGGCCGCCACCCGGCTCGGCACCGAGGATGCCCTGCTGTGGATCCACCGCGGCAGCATCGAGGCGGCGGTCGGGTTGCCGTCGGCGACCGGGCATCTGCACCGCGGGCTGGCCGGCGACCCGGGGTTGTCGCCCTGGCAGGCCGAGCAGGCCCGCCGCGTGCTGGCGACGCTGCGCTGAGCTGGCTTGCCCTGCGCCACGTAAAGCTCCACGGCCGCCCAATGGCCCCCGACCGCCAAGCGGGACAGGTCAGACCGAGGCCACGTCCCCGCGGGTGTCGATGCCGACGGCTGACCATGCCTCGAGCGTGCGGGGGACCTGGTCGGGAGCCACCGCCGCGGTGAGGTCGAGCAGCACCCGGGTCCGGAAGCCGGCTGCTGCCGCGTCGAGCGCGGTCGCGCGTACGCAGTAGTCGGTGGCGATGCCGCACACGTGGACCTCGTCGACCCCGCGCGCCTGCAGCCACCGGGCCAGCGGCTCCCCGTGCTCGTCTCGGCCCTCGAAGCCGGAGTACGCCGCGGTGTGCTCGCCCTTGCGGAAGACCGCGTCGAACGGCCGCGGCTCCAGCGCGTCGTGGAACTGCGCGCCCGCGGTGTCGACCACGCAGTGCGGCGGCCACGACTCGACGAAGTCGGGATCGGCGGAGAAGTGGTCGCCCGGGTCGATGTGGTGGTCCAGGGTCGCCGCGACCGTCGAGTAGCCGGCCTCGTCTCGCCGGGCCAGCAGCTCGCCGACGCGGCCGGCCACCGCCGCCCCGCCGGCGACCGCCAGCGAGCCGCCCTCACAGAAGTCCTTCTGCACATCCACCACCAGCAGCGCACGCGTCACCGCGGTACCTCCTCAGGGGTCTCGTAGACGGTCCGCAGTGCGGGCTCACCGCGGGACAGGTGGTAAGCCGCGAGCGGCAGCTCCGCGCGCGAGCGTAGGTGCCGGGCCCGTGAGTCGTCGAGCGACTCGTGCCACCGCCGCTCACCGCCGCGTACGAGCTCGACCAGCAACGGTCGGTCGTTGCCGTCGTCAACAGGTTGCTGGCCGACGCCCACGACCTCCGCCTCGGCGACCTTATCGGCACCGAGGCGGCGCAGGGCCCACTTGCGGCCGGCGACGGTCGCCTTGGACGGACTGGTCTTGGCCACGCCCCTCAGCGGCGCGTCCGCCCGGTCCGAGGCAGCCCGCGCGACCAGCTTGTAGACGAACCCGCAGGTCGGGTGCCCGGACCCGGTGACCAGTGAGGTGCCCACTCCGTAGCCGTCGACGGGCGCCGCAGCCAGTCCTGCGATGGCGTGCTCGTCCAGGTCGCCGGTGACCACGATCCGGGTCTGGTGCGCGCCGAGCCCGTCGAGCTGGCGGCGGACCTGGGTCGCGGTCTGCACCAGGTCGCCAGAGTCGAGCCGCACCGCACCGAGCCCGGTGCCGGCGACCTCGACGGCCGTCCGCACCGCCGCCTCGACGTCGTAGGTGTCGACCAGCAGCGTGGTCTGCTCGCCCAGCGCGGCGACCTGCGAGGCGAACGCCTCCCGCTCGCTGTCGTGCAGCAGCGTGAACGCGTGCGCGCTCGTCCCGGTCGTCGGCACCCCGTACCGCGCGCCGGCCTCCAGGTTGGACGTGGCGGCAAATCCCGCCAGGTAGGCCGCCCGGGCGCTGGCGACGGCCGCCTGCTCGTGCGTACGGCGCGAGCCCATCTCGATGCAGGGCCGCTCACCGGCCGCGCAGGTCATCCGGGTGGCCGCCGAGGCCACCGCCGAGTCGTGGTTGAAGACCGACAGTGCCAGCGTCTCCAGCAGCACCGCCTCGGCGAAGGATGCCTCGACGACCAGCACCGGTGACCCGCCGAAGTAGGTCTCGCCCTCGGGGTAGCCCCAGACGTCGCCACCGAAGCGGTACGCGGCGAGCCATCGGGCCGTGGGCTCGTCGACGACGCGTCGCTCCAGCAGCCAGTCGACCTGCTCGTCGCTGAAGCTGAAGCGCATCAGCTCGTCGAGGAAACGCCCGGTCCCGGCGACCACGCCGTAACGCCGGCCGGCGGGCAGCTGGCGCGCGAAGAGCTCGAAGACCGCGCGGCGGTGCGCCGAGCCCGTACGCAGGGAGGCCTGCAGCATCGTGAGCTCGTACCGGTCGGTGAGCAGGGCGGGGGACCGCACCGGGTCAGCCTAGGCGCGGGGTGCGCGATGATGGTGAGGTGTCCACCGCGCCAGCGCCTGCCGAGGTCGAACGCCCCGAGACCGAGGGGTTCGTCCTCACCCAGGTGCCGTGGGTGACGGTGGTGTGGAACGACCCGGTCAACTTGATGAGCTACGTCAGCTGGGTCTTCCGGTCGTACTTCGGCCACTCGGTCCGCAAGGCCAACAAGCTCATGCGGCAGGTGCACGAGGAGGGTCGAGCAGTGGTGTCCGACGGGTCCCGAGAGGAGATGGAGCGAGACGTGGAGGCTATGCACGGATACGGCCTGTGGGCGACGCTGGAGAAGGCGTCGACGTGACCACCGGCTTCCACCGCTCCCGCGGCGGCGGTGCGCACGCCCACTTCGAGGACGTCGAGGCGCGGATGGTCGCCTCGATGGCGGCGCAGATCGTCGAGCTGCTGCGCGACGGGGCGCCCGCGCCCGCCTCCCGCGCCGATGCGGGAGACCCGCTGGCCGAGGCGGTGGGCCTCGGCGCAAGCGGTCCGCTGCTCCACCCGGACGACCCGGTGGTGGCGCGGCTGCTCCCCGACGCCTACCTCGACGACGCCGCCGACGCGTCGGACTTCCGGCGTTACACCGAGCCGGGCCTGCGCGACCGCAAGGCCGCCAACGCCGCGGCGGTGATCGCCTCGCTGGCCGAGGCGGGGACGGACCTGGCTGGCGGCCTCGATGCCCCGGGCTCGGTGGGCGACTCGGCCGGCGTCGACGTCGAGCTGGATGCGGCCGGCGTGGACGTGTGGCTGCGATGTCTCACCGATGTGCGGCTCGCGCTCGGCACCCGGCTCGAGGTCGACGAGGACGACGAGGTGCGCTGGGAGCTGCTGGGCGACGACGACCCCGCCAAGGCGATGCACGACGTCTACGACTGGCTGGGCTTCGTCCAGGAGACGCTGCTGCGCAGCCTGGGCTGACGTCCCCGGTTGAGACGCTGCTCCGGCCCGGTACGTGCCGCCGTACGCTGCCGGGGTGCTCACGCTTGACCAGGCCATCTATGCGGCGATCGTCGCCCACGCTCGGCGCGACCATCCCGACGAGGCGTGTGGGGTGGTCGCGGGCCCGGCGGGGTCGGACCGGCCGCAACGGTTCATCCCGATGCTCAACGCGGCGATGAGCCCCACGTTCTACGAGTTCGACTCCACCGAGCTGTTGCGGCTCTACCAGGACCTCGACGCCCACGACGAGGAACTGGTGGTCATCTACCACTCCCACACCGCGACCGAGGCCTACCCGTCGCGCACCGACATCACCTTGGCGCAGGAGCCGGGCGCGCACTACGTGCTGGTGTCCACCCGCGACGGCGCCCATCGAGGTGCCGAGCCCCTGCCGCTGCGGTCGTACCGCATCGTCGACGGCGAGGTCCGCGAGGAGGACGTGTGCATCGTCGCGTCGGACGACACCGCGGTGGGGGAATGATCGCCTCCGGCGCGGCTGTTGCTGCCTACGGATGCGATTCCGTTTCGAGACGAGTCTGGAGAACTGATGGCGATCGAGGTCAAGGTGCCCACCATCCTGCGTACGTACACCGCCGGTGAGAAGGCGGTGAGTGGTGCAGGGGGCACCCTCGGTGAGGTGCTCGACGACCTCGAGACGCGGCACGCCGGCATCAAGGGCCGGGTGGTGGACGGGGAGGACCTGCGCCGCTTCGTCAACGTCTACGTCAACGACGAGGACGTGCGCTTCACCGGCGGGCTCGGCACCGATGTCAAGGACGGCGACACGGTCGTGATCCTCCCGGCGGTCGCGGGCGGCTGATGCGCTTCGACTCGCTGCTGGACTCGGTGGGGCAGACCCCGCTCGTCGGGCTGCCTCGGCTCTCGCCGTCGCCCGACGTACGGCTGTGGGCCAAGCTCGAGGACCGCAATCCGACTGGCTCGGTCAAGGACCGCGCCGCGTTGGCGATGATCACCGCCGCGGAGAAGGACGGCCTGCTGCGTCCCGGGTGCACGATCCTGGAGCCGACGAGCGGCAACACCGGCATCTCGCTGGCGATGGCCGCGCGGCTCAAGGGCTACCGCCTGGTGTGCGTGATGCCGGAGAACACCTCCTCCGAGCGGCGCCAGCTGCTGCGCATGTGGGGTGTCGAGATCGTCGGGTCGCCGGCCGAGGGCGGTTCGAACGAGGCGGTGCGGGTGGCCAAGGTGCTGGCCGGGGAGCACCCGGACTGGGTCATGCTCTACCAGTACGGCAACCCCGCCAACGCGCTCGCGCACGAGGAGTCGACCGGTCCGGAGATCCTCGCCGACCTGCCCGAGGTGACCCACGTGGTCGCCGGGCTGGGCACCACGGGCACCTTGATGGGCGTCGGGCGATTCTTCCGCGCGGCCAAGCCGTCGGTGCGGATCGTCGCCGCCGAGCCGCGTTACGGCGAGCTCGTCTACGGGCTGCGCAACCTCGACGAGGGTTTCGTGCCCGAGCTGTACGACGAGTCGCTGATCGACAACAGGTTCTCCGTCGGACCGCGCGACGCCGTCCGCCGGGTGCGCGAGCTGCTCGACTGCGAGGGCATCTTCGCCGGCATCTCCACCGGCGCGATCCTGCACGCCGCGCTCGGCCAGGCCGCCAAGGCCGTCGAGGCCAAGGAGCGCGCTGACATCGCGTTCATCGTCTGCGACGGCGGCTGGAAGTACCTCTCGACCGGTGCGTACGAGGGCACCGTCGACGACGCCGAGGAGCGGCTCGAGGGCCAGCTCTGGGCCTGAGTTCCCAGCCAGCGGCTCCCACTCGGCGCGTGGGCGCCGGGCGGCAGGGTTACCCTGCGGGCGTGCGTGAGGTCGTGGTCTTCTCCGGCAGCGCGCACCGGCGCCTGGCCCGGTCGATCTGCGCCGGGCTCGGCGTGCCGCTGTCGCGTGCCGACATCACCCGATTCAGCAACGACTGCCTCGAGGCGCAGCTGCAGGCCAACTGCCGCCAGCGTGACGTGTACGTCGTGCAGCCACTCGTGCCACCGACGCAGGAGCACCTGATGGAGCTGCTGCTCATGCTCGACGCCGCGCGGGGGGCATCGGCTGCCCAGGTGACCGCGGTCATCCCGCACTTCGCGTACGCGCGCTCGGACAAGAAGGACGCCTCGCGCATCTCCCTCGGCGGGCGGCTGGTGGCTGACCTGCTGGTGGCCGCCGGGGCGACCAAGGTGCTAACGATGACGCTGCACGCGCCGCAGGTGCACGGCTTCTTCTCCGTCCCCGTCGACCACCTGACGGCCCTCGGGGTGCTCGCCGACCACTTCCGCGAGCGCGACCTCAGCGACACCGTCGTGGTCTCCCCTGACCTCGGCAATGCCAAGACCGCGACCCAGTTCGCCCGGCTGCTCGGCCTGCCCGTCGCAGCCGGGAGCAAGCGCCGTCTGGGCGACGACCGGGTGGTGATCGACGCGATCGTGGGCGACGTGGCCGGCAAGCACGTGATCGTGCTCGATGACGAGATCGCCACCGGCGGCTCCGTGGTGCAGCTGCTGGACCTGCTCGAGGCCGAGGGGAGCCGCAGCGCGGCCATCGCCTGCACGCACGGGCTGTTCACCGGCAAGGCCGTGGCCCGGCTGGCCGCGCACTCACGCATCACCGAGGTGGTGACCACCGACACGGTGCCGCCGCCGGCGGACTGGCCCGGCCTGCAGGTACGCAGCGTCGCGGGGCTGTTCGCCGAGGCGATCACCCGTATCCACGCCGGTGAGTCCGTCAGCAGCCTGTTCGATGGCGTCGACCCTGCGCACGGGCCGCCGCAGGCGCGGCTGCCGTTCGACGAGGACGGGTGAGCAACGCGTCGCGAGCATGACGCGACTCACGTCGCTGAGGGCGTCAGGAAGCACCCTCGCGGGGGGTGGCCGCCCGTAGGCTTTCGCTCGTGGCGGACGCACCGATCGGCATCTTCGACTCCGGCTTCGGTGGTCTCACCGTGGCCCGGGCGGTGCTCGACCAGCTGCCGCACGAGCCCGTGCTCTACCTCGGCGACACCGCCCGCCAGCCGTACGGGCCGCAGCCGCTCGCCGACGTCCGCGAGTACGCGCTGGAGTGCCTGGACCACCTGGTGGCCCGCGGGGTGAAGATGCTCGTGATCGCCTGCAACTCCGCCAGCGCGGCGGTGTTGCGTGATGCCCGCGAGCGCTATGACGTGCCGGTCGTCGAGGTGATCCTGCCGGCCACCCGCCGGGCGGTGGCTGCCACCCGTACCGGGCATGTCGGAGTGATCTGCACCCAGGCGACCGCCGCCTCGATGGCCTACGAGGACGCCTTCGCCGCCGCCCCGCAGGTGCAGCTGCATGTGCAGGCCTGCCCGCTGCTGGTCGACTTCGTCGAGCGTGGCGTGACCAGCGGGTCGGAGCTGCTGGCCGCGGCCCGCGGCTACTTGGCACCGCTGATGGCGGCCGGGGTGGACACGCTCGTGCTCGGCTGCACGCACTATCCGCTGTTGACCGGCGTGCTCGGCTACGTGGTCGGCGACGGCGTGACGATGGTGTCCAGCGCCGACGAGACCGCCAAGGACGTCTATCGCGTGCTCGAGAGCTCGGGCCTGGCGCGCGCCGCGGCCCTGCCCGAGCCCGAGCACGTCTTCCTCACCACCGGTCAACCGGAGCAGTTCCGCACGGTGGGCCGACGCTTCCTCGGGCCGGAGCTGGACGACGTGCACCAGTTCGCCCGGATCGGGGTGGTGGCGTGAGGCTCACCATCGTCGGCTCGTCGGGGTCGTTCCCGGGTCCGCATTCGCCGGCCAGCTGCTATCTGCTGCAGGCGCCGTACGAGGGACGCACCTACTCCCTCGTGCTCGACCTCGGCAACGGGGCGCTCGGTGCGCTGCAGCGTCACCTCGGGCTCGGGGAGGTCGATGCGGTCGCGCTGAGCCACCTCCATGTGGACCACTGCGTGGACCTCGCCTCGTACTACGTGGTGCGCACCTATCACCCGGGCGGGCCGCTGCCCCGGCTGCCGGTCGTGGGCCCCGCGGGGGCGGCGCAGTGGCTGGCGCGGGTGTACGGCCTGCCCGAGAGCCAGGCGATGAACAGCGTCTTCGACTTCTCCGCGTGGCCCGTCAACGGGGGGCTGCGCCTCGGCCCCTTCGCGGTGCGGGTGGCGCGGGTCGCGCACCCGGTCGAGGCGTACGCGGTGCGGGTGGACAGCGCCGGGCGGTCGCTGGCGTACTCGGGGGATACCGGGCCGAGCGCGGCGCTGGTCGATCTCGCCCGCGGTGCCGACGTGTTTTTGTGCGAGGCGTCGTTCCTCGAGGCGGGCGACAATCCCGCCGACCTGCACCTGACCGGTCGGGAGGCGGGGGAGCACGCGGCGGCGGCCGGTGTCGGGCGGTTGCTGCTCACCCACGTGCCACCGTGGCACGACGCGCAGCAGGTGCTGGCCGAGGCCCGGCCGGCGTTCCGCGGCCCGGTCGAACTCGCGCGCCCCGACGCCAGCTACCCCGTCTGACCCCGCACCGCACCGCCCCGGCCCGCGATCCGCGGATTCTGGTCGGACGATCCGCGGATTCTGGTCGGACGATCCCGCCGTCCGCGCGTTCGTACCCGTCCCGACGTGGGGCCGGTGAGACTCGAACTCACACTGGCACGGACCTAAACCGTGTGCCTCTGCCGATTGGGCTACGGCCCCATGGCGGCCCAGGGTAGAAGACCGGGCCGTGCTCTCGGTCCACCGCTCACCGCCTGTATCAAGCGCACGGATCGCGGGGAGCGGGGAGCGGGTCTAACGGTCGAGCGCCGCCACCAGGTCCGGGACGATCGCGCGCAACGCCCGTCCGCGGTGGCTGATCGCGTCCTTGTCCGCGGGCGCCAACTCGCCGTTGCTCAGTTGCTGGCCGTCGGCGACGAACAGCGGATCGTAGCCGAAGCCTCCGGTCCCTCTTCCCTCGCGCAGCAACTGCCCGCTCATCACGCCGGTCTGCACGACCTCGACACCGTCGGGCAGCACCAGCGCCATGGCGCAGCGAAACTGGGCACCGCGCCGCTCGCTGGGCACGTCGACGGTCTGCGCCAGCAGCAACGCGTTGTTGGCCGCGTCGTCCTTCGAGCGACCCGACCAGCGGGCCGACAAGACCCCAGGCATGCCGTTGAGCGCATCGACGCATAGGCCGGAGTCGTCGGCCAGCGCCGGCAGGCGCACCGCGGTCACCGCCGCGCGCGCCTTGATCAGCGCGTTGGCCTCGAATGTCGCCTCGGTCTCGGCCGGCTCGGCGTACGGGGCGACGTCGTCGAGCCCGAGCACCTCGATGCCCGGCACGTGTGGCTCGACGATGCGGCGCAGCTCCGCCAGCTTCTTGGGGTTGCGGGTGGCGAGCAGCACGCGGGGACTCACGCCGGCTCCAGCGGCACCGCCAGCGCCTCGCTCTGGATGCGGGTCAGGTCGGCGCAACCGGCGGCGGCCAGGTCGAGGAGCCGATCGAGGAGCACCTTGTCGAAGGGCTCTCCCTCGGCAGTGCCCTGCACCTCGATGAAGCGCCCGTCGCCGGTCATCACGACGTTCATGTCGGTGTCGGCCCGCACGTCCTGCTCGTACTCGAGGTCCAACACCGCCACACCGTCCAAGATCCCGACCGAGATGGCCGCAACCGATTCGGTGAGCGGCTCGCCCTTGAGTGCGCCCCGGGCACGCAGGGTGTCGACGGCATCGGCCAGCGCCACGTACGCGCCGGTGATGGCGGCCGTACGGGTGCCGCCGTCGGCTTGGAGCACGTCGCAGTCGATGACGATGGTGTTCTCGCCGAGCGCCTTGGTGTCGACGACGGCGCGCAACGAGCGGCCGACCAGGCGCGAGATCTCGTGAGTACGGCCGCCGATCTTGCCGCGCACCGACTCGCGGTCGGACCGGGTGTGCGTCGAGCGCGGCAACATCGCGTACTCGGCGGTCACCCAGCCCTGGCCCGACCCGCGGCGCCAGCGCGGCACCCCCTCGGTGGCGCTGGCGGCGCAGAGTACGCGGGTGCGGCCGAACTCCATGAGCACCGAGCCCTCTGCATGGTCCAGCCAGCCGCGGGTGATGCGGACCTCGCGCAGCTGGTCGTACGGGCGGCTGGTGGGCGAGCCGACGCCGGTCTGGGTCATGGCGGCGAGCCTAGCCAGCCCCGGCCGCGACCAGAATCCGCGGATCGCGCGACCAGAATCCGCGGATCGCGGGGTGGGGGTGGGTCGGGTGGTGGTGTGCGCGGCGGCGGGGGCGTGGAAGGATGAGCGACCGACCAGCGACCGGCGCCCGCATCCACCGCAGCGCCCCGACCGAGGAGGACTCGTGGCCGCAGGGGCGAACGCGCCGAGAGGCCAGCAGACGCCGGACCAGATCGTCCGCGACATCGAGGGCACCCGCGACCAGCTCGCGCAGACCATCGACTCGCTGGTCGACCGCACCAACCCCAAAAACGTGGCCAGACGGACGCTCGACAACGTGAAGGCCGCGTTCGTCAACCCCGACGGCTCCCCGCGCCTGGACCAGATCGCGAAGGCCGGCGGTGCCGTCGTCGGGGTGATCGCGGTCGTCGTGGTGCTGCGTCGCGTCGTCGGCAACTGACCTGCTGCCGTGATGAGCGGTCCGGACGCCGACGGGCTCCCGATCCGCATGCTGCACGACCGCGTCCTCGTCAGCCTGGACAAGGAGGCCGGCGAGCGCCGCTCGACCGCTGGCATCGTCATCCCGGCCACGGCCGCGATGGGTCGGCGCCTGGCCTGGGCCGAGGTGTGCGCCGCCGGACAGAACGTCCGCACGGTGCAGCCCGGCGACCGGGTCCTGTTCGACCCCGAGGACAAGGCGGAGGTCGAGGTACGCGGCGCGGCGTACGTGCTGCTGCGCGAACGCGACCTGCACGCAGTGGCCGCCGAGCGCATCGAGGGTGGCCAGACCGGCCTCTATCTGTAAGGCCAGGGACGTGACGATCCCGGACGCCGTCTGGACGCCGCGACGGGAGTGGCGCCGACGTTCCCACGAGCTGCGGACCAGCAGCGTGGTCATCGTCCAGATCTGCATCGCGGCGACGCTGGCGTGGGTGATCGCCACCGAGCTCGCCAGCCACCGGCAACCCTTCTTCGCACCCATCGCGGCCGTGCTCTGCGTGACCGCCGCGCTGGGCCGCCGGCGCCGGGCCCTGGTCGAGCTCGCCGCCGGAGTGGCGATCGGGATCCTCGTCGGCGAGCTGCTGCTCAGCTTGATCGGCCGTGGCAGCTGGCAGCTCGCGCTGGTCATCGCGATCGCCGCATCCATCGCGGTCCTGCTCGACATCGGTCGGCTGGCGACGATTCAGGCGTGCACGTCGGCGATCCTGCTCGTCACCGTCATCCCCACCGCCAGCTCGGTGCAGCAGATCGCTGTGGACAGGTTCGTCGACGCCCTGATCGGCGGGGGCGTGGGGCTGTTGGTCAGCACCGCGCTCGCCCCCGACCCCGTACGCATCCTCGAGCGAGATGTCGGTGCGGTGCTGTCCGAGCTCGCCGACCTGCTCGGGGGCGCCGCCACCGCGCTGCGCTGGGGCGACGCGGGCGTGGCCTGGACGGCGTTGCAGCAGGGCCGGGCGCTGGAGGGGCCGCTGCGCGGTCTCGGTGCGACGGCTGCCTCGTCGGAGGAGCTGGCTCGGATCTCACCGCTGCGCTGGCGGCAGCGCGAGCATGTGCTGCTCTACACCCGGTCGCTGCGCTACGTCGACCATGCCGTGCGCGACGCCCGCGTGCTCACTCGGCGCATCCACACCATGCTGCGCCGCGGCTACACCGACGGGGTGGGCGCCGCGCCGGCGCTGCAGCAGCTGGCCGGCGCCGTACGGATCTTCGCCGACGACCTGGCCGAGCAGGACCGCTTCGACGAGGTGCGTCAGACGCTGGTCGGGGTCTCGCGCCTGGCCACCGACGCCCTCACCCGCGACGCCTCGCTCGGTCTGACCGTCGTGATCGCGCAGATCCGCGCCCTCGCCGCCGATCTGCTCTACGCGACCGGAACCACATCGGACGAGCTCGACGACCTGTTGGACTGACCGAACCACTGTGCAGCGGCCGGTGGCGTACGGTGTCGTCAGGTCAGACGAGCAGTGCCGGGAGGCCACCGCATGGAGATGTTCGCGTCGATGGCGATGCCCGAGGTCTTCTTCACCCTCCTGCTGGTGTTGGTGATCCTCGGCGTCGCGCTGTACGTCGTCATCCGGCTGGTCGGACAGCGGATGGCCGACGGCAACGACCGACCGAGTGGCTCTGCCTCGCGTCGAGACGGCGAGGAGCACTGAGGCCGGCAACGCTGGTCGGCTCTCGAGCGGGCGCGTACGGCCGGCGGCTGCAAACTCCTCCACTACGCTGAGCCAGCAGGCTGGTCCGATCCGAGGTCAGCTGCCCGGACCAGGGAGCATCGGACAGGGGGGCCGCGGTGACGTCGACGACGGCCTCACCGGACCTGTATCCCGCTCTGCTGACCCTTCGCGACACCCTGCGACAGGCCCCGCTCGACCTCGACGTCCCCGACGCCACGGCCGAACGCCGGGCCCGCACCGAGATGGTCGACCAGCTCGACGACTACGTCATCCCGCGGGTGGTACAGGTGGACGCGCCGCTGTTGGCCGTGGTGGGCGGCTCCACCGGCGCCGGCAAGTCGACCCTGGTCAACTCACTCGTCGGCCGACCGGTGAGCCGAGCCGGCGTGCTGCGCCCCACCACCCGCTCGCCGGTGCTGGTGCACCATCCCGACGACGGGCACTGGTTCGGCCCGGACCGCATCCTGCCCGACCTGGCGCGTACGTCTGCGCCCTCCACCGACGTCGGAGCCTTGCACCTAGTCGCGTCCCCGGCGATGCCGGCGGGGCTGGCGTTGTTGGACGCCCCCGACGTCGACTCGGTGGAGCGGGCGAACCGGACGCTGGCCACCCAGCTACTGGCCGCGGCGGACCTGTGGCTGTTCACCACCTCGGCGGCCCGCTACGCCGACCAGGTGCCGTGGGGGTTCCTACAGACCGCGGCCGAGCGCAGCGCCGCGGTCGCGATCGTGCTCGACCGCACTGCGCCCGCCGCCGTGGCGGAGATCCGAGCCCACCTGCAGCAGATGCTGGCCGATCACGGCCTGAGCGATGCCCGGCTGTTCGCGGTGCCGGAGTCACCGGTGGATGCCGACGGGCTGCTGCCCCGAGAGGTGGTCGCCGAGATTCGCGCCTGGCTGGGTGACATCGCCTCCGACGCGACCGCCCGCGCCGACATCATCCAGCAGACCCTGAGCGGGGCCCTGCGCCAGCTGGCACACCGCGGCGCCGAGCTCGCCGACGCCGTCGAGGAGCAGGAGCGCACCACCGAGCAGCTGCGCGGCGACGTCATCGAGGCCTATGCCCAGGCGGTCACCGAGGTGGGCCGCAGCACCGGCGACGGCACCCTGCTGCGCGGCGAGGTGCTGGCGCGCTGGCAGGAGTTCGTGGGAGCGGGGGAGCTGACGCGCAAGCTCGAGTTGCGGGTCGGTCGGCTGCGCGACTGGGTGCTCGCCGCGGTGCGCGGCCGCGAGGCCCCGGCCGCCCCGGTCGAGCAGGCGGTACAGCACGGTCTGCACACGATGCTGGTCGAGCAGGCCGAGAGTGCCGCGGAGCGCGCCGAGGCGCGCTGGGCCACCAGCACCGCCGGCCGGTCCCTGCTGGCGCAGGCACCCCGGCTCGGCCGGGCCTCGCGTGGGCTCGGTGAGCAGGCCGAGCAGGCCGTACGCGACTGGCAGGCAGCCATCGTCGACCTCGTGCGCAAGGAGGGGGCCGACAAACGCTCGACGGCCCGGGTCCTCGCGTACGGCATCAACGCCCTGGGCGTTGCGCTGATGGTGGTCGTCTTCGTGCATACCGCCGGGCTGACCGGTGGTGAGGCGGGCGTCGCCGGCGGCACCGCCCTGCTCGCCCAGAAGGTGCTCGAGGCGGTCTTCGGTGACCAGGCCGTACGGCTGCTCGCCGCCAGGGCGCACGCCGACCTGGTCGCCCGCAGCGAGGTGCTGCTGACTGCCGAGCGGGACCGGTTCCTCACCCTGCTCGACGCGCATGCCGGTGCACCGGGCTCGGCGCAGCTGCTGCGCGGCGCCGTCCAGCGGCTCGACGCCGCCCGGCAGCAGGCGACCACGTGAGCGTGCAGGCGGTTGCGGCC
>JACCVL010000080.1 GCA_013698185.1 Nocardioidaceae bacterium | reverse complement strand
TCGCCCTGGCGGTGGCCAGCAGGCTGACGGTCGACCAGGTGGCGCATGCATTTACGGTCTACCCCTCAATTTCTGGGTCGGTGGCCGAGGCGGCCCGAAGGCTGCACCGCCGCGCCTGACGCCCGTTGGTGGACCAGCACGCAAATATCTCCCCTCTTTGGCCGCCTCATCCCGCCCGTTTGACCGATACCCCCCGCTGACCTGCGGCGACGAGACTGGCCGGCGGGAGTGACGACTCCACCTCTTCGGTGCGCATCCTGCGGTGAATTACACCAAGGTGTTTCACCGCCGCCATTAACGGAATCTTTGCGGCGGAATACTCGACAGTGCATTTCGGTGCGCAATACTCGGCCGCTGCAGTCACAGGAGCACCTCCTGTAACAGTCAGCGCCGAGCATTCGAGGGGCCGAGATGAGAGTCGTGGTTGCGGTCGTCGCCGCAGGTCTGCTGGCCGGTACCGGCGTGGGGCCGGTGGTTCCCGCCGCTGCCGCGAGTCCGCGGCCGAGCTCGCCAGCGGGCGTCGCCGCGGGCGCAGCCACGAGTCTGCCGGCCGATGACGGCTCGGACACGGTCGTCAGCAGCCAGCCGGTCGCCCCGGTGGCAGCCGGCGCCGAGCGTACGACCGCATCCGGCGCCGACGTCGTGGCCGAGCTGGCACCCACGCAGATTGAGCCGTTCGGCCTGCTGGGCATCACCTGGGACCCGGCGACCACCCCTGCGGGCATCGACATCGAGGTGCAGGTGCACACCGCCGACGGGTGGGGGGCGTGGAAGCACGTGGAGTACGTCTTTGACGAGGGTCCGGCGGCGACCGAGGAGAGCGACGCCCGCGCCGGCACCACACCGCTGTGGGTCGGCAGCGCCGACGGTGCGGCGGTGCGCATGACCTCAAGCACCGGCACCGCGCCGGCAGATGTCCGGTTGGTGACGGTGGACCCCGAGATCGACGGCCTGTCCAGCGCGGACCGCGCGAGCGGGGTGACCCGCTCAGCGGCCAAGTCGGTCGCCCAGCGGCGCCCGTCCAGCGGAGACGCGATCAAGGGCTCCCCGCGGTTCCCTGCCCTGCCCCGCGTCATCACCCGCAGGCAGTGGGGGGCCGACCCGGCCATGACGGAGTCCTGCTACCCGCCCCGGTACGGCCGGTCGGCCAAGATGGTGTTCGTCCACCACACCGCCGGCAGCAGCCGGTACACGGTAAGCGAGTCACCCGCGATCGTGCGCAGCATCCTCGCCTACCACACCCAGGCCCAGGACTGGTGCGACATCGGCTACAACGCGTTGATCGACCGCTTCGGCAACATCTACGAGGGGCGCCGCGGTGGCATCCGCAAACCCGTCCGGGGCGCGCACTCCGGTGACTACAACACCAACTCGGTCGGGGTCTCGCTGATGGGGAACTTCCAGAAGGCCGAGCCCAGCAGGCGCATCCTGAACGCGCTGGTCCGCTTCATCGGCTGGCGCCTCGGTACCAGCTTCAGCCCCGTACGCGGCGCCGCCCGCCTCAACGGTGCCCGGTTCGCGCGCATCTCCGGGCACCGCGACGCGATGTCGACCAGCTGCCCGGGGGGCAACGTCTACGACCGCATCCCCCGCATCAGGCGGCGGGTGGTGCACTACCTGGACAACTACGAGTCCGCCGCGAAGCGCAAGGCCGGGCGGCTCGGCGACCGGACGACCGGGAAGGTCTTCATGGGCGAGCAAGGTGCCCATGGCGGCACGTACACGGTGTTCACCAAGGGCCGGATCTATGCCAGCAGCGGCCCAGGCGTGCACTGGCTGTCAGGACGGCCGTTGTCGGTCTTCCGCAAGGCCCGCGGTGTCTCCGGGCCGCTCGGCTGGCCGACAATCGACCCGCGGTCGATCGTGGGGCGCTGGGCCATGGCTGCCTTCGACAATGGGCGGATCTACCTGCGCGCGGGACGACCGGCCCGGGTGCTGTACGGCCGCATCGTCGACCGCTACGCCAAGCTTGGCTACCACCGCGGCCGGCTGGGGCTGCCCACGTCCGGCATCCGCAAGGTGACCGGCGGGCACCGCGCCAGGTTCCAGCACGGCACCCTGCGCTGGCACCGCAGCAGCAACCGGGTGACGGTGCGCTGGCACTGAACGCGCTCCGCGCCAAACCATCGATCATGCATTCGCGTCGCTGGGGCAGCAGCGAGGCATGATCGCCGGTGGCCGGTCAGTCGGCTCCGGACACCACGCACACCAGGTCGCCGCCCTCGGCCGGCCGGGGGCTGGTGATGACCAGCCGCTCGACGGTGCCGCCGACAGGGGTGGTGATCGATGCCTCCATCTTCATCGCCTCGACGGTGGCCACGGTCTGACCGGCTGAGACCGTGTCGCCCTCGGCGACCGCCGGGCTGACCGTGCCGTCGTAGGGCACCGCCACCTGGCCCTTCTCGTCGGGGTCGGCCCGCTCGGCGCTCGTCGCCTCCGACGACGCCGACCGGTCGCGCACCGACACCGGGCGCAGCTGCCCGTTGATGGTGCACATGACCGTCCGCATGCCCTTGGTGTCGGGCTCGCTCACCGCCTCCACACCGACGATCAGGGTCTTGCCCTCCTCGATCTCGACGATGGTCTCGGCCTGGGTGTCCAGGCCGTAGAAGAACGCGTGGCTCGGCAGCACCGACAGGTCGCTGTAGGCCTCGTATGCCTGCTCGAACTCCTCGGTGGGGCCGGGGAAGAGCAGCCGGTTCAGCGTGGCGCGTCGCCCGTTCGACGAGCCCTCGAGGCCGCGCCGGTCGTCGTCGTCCAGCTCGGTCACCTCGCGCCGGGTGGAGCGGCCCTCCAGCGCCCGGCTGCGGAAGGGCTCGGGCCAGCCACCCGGCGGGTCACCGAGCTCGCCGGACAGGAAGCCGACCACCGAGTCGGGCACGTCGTAGTCCTGCGGCTGCTCGGCGAAGGCGGCCGGGTCGGCACCGACGGCCACCAGGTGCAGCGCCAGGTCGCCGACGACCTTGCTGGACGGGGTGACCTTGACGATGTTGCCGAGGATGTCGTTGGCGGTTGCGTACATCTGCTCGATCTGCTCGAACCGGGTGCCGAGGCCCAGGGCGATCGCCTGCTGCCTGAGGTTGGACAGCTGGCCACCGGGGATCTCGTGCCGGTAGACCCGGCCGGTGGGTGCGGCCAGCCCCGCCTCGAACGGGGCGTAGACGCGCCGTACCGCCTCCCAGTAGGGCTCCAGGTCGTTCAGCGCCTGCAGCGACAGCCCCGTCTCGCGGTCGGTGTGGTCGGTTGCCGCGACCAGCGCGGACAGTGGCGGCTGGCTGGTGGTTCCCGCCATCGACGCGCTTGCCGCATCCACCGCGTCGACGCCGCACTCGATCGCGGCCACCAAGGTGGCCAGCTGACCGCCGGCGGTGTCGTGGGTGTGCAGATGCACGGGCAGGTCGAACCGCTCGCGCAGCGCGGTCACGAGCCGGCGGGCCGCCGGGGCGCGCAGCAGCCCGGCCATGTCCTTGATCGCCAGCACGTGCGCACCGGCGTCCACGATCCGCTCGGCCAGGCCGAGGTAGTAGTCCAGCGTGTAGAGCGTCTCGTCGGGGTCGGACAGGTCGCCGGTGTAGCACAGCGCGACCTCGGCGAGCGCGCTGCCGGTCTCGCGTACGGCGGTGATCGCGGGCGCCATCTGCGCCACGTCGTTGAGCGCGTCGAAGATACGGAACACGTCGACTCCGGTCGCCGCCGCCTCGACCACGAAGGCGTCGGTGACCTCGGTCGGGTACGGCGTGTAACCGACGGTGTTCCGGCCGCGCAGCAGCATCTGCAGGCATACGTTCGGGACCGCTTCGCGCAGCGCGGCCAGCCGCTCCCAGGGGTCCTCGAGCAGGAACCGCAGGGCCACGTCGTACGTGGCACCGCCCCAGGCCTCCAGCGACCACAGCTGTGGCGTCGTTCGGGCGACGTGACCGGCCACGCCCAGCAGGTCGGTGGTGCGCACCCTAGTGGCCAGCAATGACTGGTGCGCGTCCCGGAACGTGGTGTCGGTGACCGCCACCGCCTGCTGCTCGCGCAGCCGGCGGGCGAAGCCCTCGGGACCGAGGTCGGCGAGCAGCTGCCGCGACCCGTCCGGCGCGGTGGCCTGCAGGTCGACGTCGGGCAGCTTCTCGCGCGGGTCGACGATGGCCGGTGCCGGGCCGTGCGGGAGGTTGACGGTGACGTCGGCGAGCCAGCTGAGCAGCTTGGTGCCACGGTCGGACGACATCGAGCGGGTGACCAGGTGTGGCCGCTCGTCGATGAACGACGTGGTCAGCCGGCCGGCGGCGAAGTCGGGGTCGTCGAGCACGGCCTGCAGGAACGCGATGTTGGTGGTGACACCCCGCACGCGGAACTCGGCGACCGCCCGGCGCGCCCGTGCGACGGCGGCGGGAAAGTCGCTGCCGCGACAGATCAGCTTGGTCAGCATCGAGTCGAAGTGCGCGCTGACCTCGGCACCGGTGAACGTGGTGCCGCCGTCCAGCCGGATGCCGGCGCCGCCGGGGGAGCGGTACGTCGTGATCTTGCCGGTGTCGGGGCGGAAGCCGTTGGCGGGATCCTCGGTGGTGATGCGGCACTGCAGCGCGGATCCGCGCAGCGTGATCGACTCCTGGCTCAGGCCCAGGTCTGCCAGAGTCTCGCCGGAGGCGATGCGCAGCTGGGCCTGGACCAGGTCGACGTCGGTGACCTCCTCGGTGATCGTGTGCTCCACCTGGATGCGCGGGTTCATCTCGATGAAGACGTGCCGGCCGTCGCTGTCGACCAGGAACTCCACCGTGCCCGCACAGCTGTAGCCGATCTCGGTGGCCAGCCGCACCGCGTCCGCGCAGATCCGCTCGCGCAGGTCGGGGTCGAGGTTGGGCGCCGGGGCGATCTCGACCACCTTCTGGTGGCGGCGCTGCACCGAGCAGTCCCGCTCGAACAGGTGCACCACCGCACCGGTGGCGTCGCCCAGCACCTGGACCTCGATGTGCCGCGGCTCGATGACGGCCTGTTCGAGGAAGACCGTGGAATCGCCGAACGCGCCGTCGGCCTCGCGCATCGCGGCCTCGATCGACGAACGCAGCTCGTCGGGGTCGGTGACCCGGCGCATGCCGCGGCCGCCACCGCCGGCCACCGCCTTGACGAAGACGGGGAACTCGATGTCGTCGGCGGCCGCCACCAGCTCGTCGACGTCGTCGCTCGGCGGCACCGAGGCCAGCACGGGGACTCCCGCCCGCTCGGCCGCCTCGACGGCCCGGGACTTGTTGCCGGTCAGCCGGAGAACGTCGACCGACGGGCCGACGAAGGTGAGACCCGCGTCGGCGCAGGCCTGGGCGAGGGCCGGGTTCTCCGACAGGAACCCGTAGCCGGGGTAGATCGCGTCGGCACCGGACTGCACGGCGACCTCGACGATCGCGGCGTGGTCGAGGTAGGCCCGGACCGGGTGGCCGCGTTCGCCGATCAGATAGGCCTCGTCCGCCTTGAGTCGGTGCTCGGAGTTGCGGTCCTCGTAGGGAAAGACCGCGATCGTCCTCGCCCCGAGCTCGTAGGCGGCCCGGAAGGCGCGGATGGCGATCTCGCCCCGGTTGGCGACCAGCACCTTGTCGAACACGCGTACCTCCGGGCCGGTCCGTGGCGTAGCGGGTGGGGCGCGCGCCAGGCTATCGAGGCGGCGCGGCCGGCGCCGCATCGGTGCCGAGGTGCGGACACCGGCGTCGTGGTGGGGGGCTCAGCCGTCGCTGTCGGCGATGGTGCAGATGACCCCGCCGGCGCTGACACCGGCGCCCTGCTCGGCCTGCAGCTCGGTGATGGTGCCGGCCTTGTGGGCGTTGATCGGCTGCTCCATCTTCATCGCCTCGAGCACGACGACCAGGTCGCCCTCGTCGACCTGGTCGCCGTCGGCGACCGCGACCTTGACGATCGTGCCCTGCATGGGCGAGGTGAGAGCGTCGCCTCCGGCCGCACTGGCCCCGCCCGCGCTCGCCGCCCGTCGCTTGGCCCTCGCGGCCGTACGCGTCGAGGCAGCGGCCACGCCGAGGCCGGCAGGCAGCACGACCTCGATCCTCCTGCCGCCGACCTCGACCGTGACGGCTTCGCGCTCGGCCGCCTCCTCGTCGGGTGCGTCCGGCTCGCCCTCGTACGGCTGGACCTGGTTGTCCCACTCGGTCTCGATCCACCGGGTGTGCACGGCAAAGTCGCCGTCCGCGGCCACGTACGCGGGGTCGTCGAGCACGGCCCGGTGGAAGGCGATCACCGTGGGCATGCCCTCGACGACGAACTCCGCCAGCGCGCGGCGGGACCGTTCGATGGCCTGTTGCCGCGTCGCGCCGGTGACGACCAGCTTGGCGACCAGCGAGTCGAACGCGCCAGGGACCGTCTCGCCCTGGTCGTAGCCGCCGTCGATACGTACGCCGGGTCCGGCCGGTGGGTGCCAGCGGGTCAGGGTGCCTGGGGCGGGCAGGAACCCGCGGCCGGCGTCCTCGGCGTTGATGCGGAACTCGATGCTGTGGCCGCGCACGTCGGGGTCGCCGTAGCCGAGCTCCTCGCCCGCAGCCAACCGGAACATCTCCCGCACGAGGTCGATGCCGGTGACCTCCTCGCTGACACAGTGCTCGACCTGCAGCCGGGTGTTGACCTCGAGGAAGCTGATCGTGCCGTCCTCGCCGACCAGGAACTCGCACGTTCCCGCGCCGACGTAGCCGGCCGCGCTCAGGATGGCCTTGGAGCTGTCGTACAGCTCGGTCAGCTGCTCGTCGGACAGGTACGGCGCGGGCGCCTCCTCGACGAGCTTCTGGTGCCGGCGCTGCAGCGAGCAGTCGCGCGTGGACACCACCACGACACCGCCGTGGGCGTCGGCGAGGCACTGGGTCTCCACGTGCCGCGGCCGGTCGAGGTAGCGCTCGACGAAGCACTCGCCGCGGCCGAAGGCGCTGACCGCCTCGCGCACCGCCGACTCGTACAGCTCGGGCACCTCCTCGACCGTCCGGGCCACCTTGAGCCCGCGGCCACCGCCGCCGAACGCCGCCTTGATGGCGATGGGCAGCCCGTGCTCCTCGGCGAACGCCACGACCTCGTCGACGCCGCCGACCGGGTCCGGTGTGCCGGGCACCAGCGGGGCGCCGGCCTCGTGGGCGATGTGGCGGGCCTGGACCTTGTCGCCGAGCGCGATGATCGCGGCCGGCGGCGGCCCGACCCAGACCAGTCCCGCATCGGTCACCGCCTGGGCGAAGTCGGCGTTCTCGGCCAGGAAGCCGTAGCCGGGATGCACCGCGTCGGCACCGCTGCGCACGGCGACGTCGATCAGCTTGCCTGCGTCCAGGTACGAGTCGACGGGGGTGGCGCCGTCCAGGCTGTAGGCCTCGTCCGCCAGCCGTACGTGCAGGGCGTCGCGGTCGGCGTCGGCGTACACCGCCACGCTGGTGAGGCCGGCGTCGCGACAGGCCCGCACCACGCGGACGGCGATCTCGCCACGGTTGGCGACCAGCACCTTGCTCAACCGCGTGGCTGCCTGCCTGGTCACCGATTGCTCCCGTTCGCCGAGGGGTCGGTGGGGAGTCTAGAGGCCGGCTCCCGGTCGGCGCCGACGGCGGCGGGGCGGGGGGTCTAGACGCCGAGACGCTCGGCAGCGATCTTGACGCCCTGCGCCCTTGCGGCGATCTTCTGGAAGGCGATGTCGCGGGCGAAGTCCGGTGACCCGTGCTTGGGCTTCTCGTCGACGCTGAAC
Source organism: Nocardioidaceae bacterium (assembly GCA_013698185.1). Classification (GTDB taxonomy): domain Bacteria; phylum Actinomycetota; class Actinomycetes; order Propionibacteriales; family Nocardioidaceae; genus JACCVL01. The sequence continues at coordinate 715 of JACCVL010000080.1, read as the reverse complement.
GGCGAGAACCCGCAGTCGTCGGTGGCGCCGAGCCGCTCGGTCGGGATGTAGCGCGCAGCGGCGACGAGGTCGTCGGCCACCTGCTCGGGCGTCTCCACCGTGGGGTTGAGCGGGTCGATGACGCCGATGAAGCACACCTGGGGGACGCCGTTCGCGTCGTCTCGGCTGTGCTCGCCGACCAGCTTGTAGACGTACTCCTTGTCACGCTCGCTGGCGAGCTGCATCAAGAAGTAGCCGGCGTTCATCCGGAACATCGACGGCAGCAGATCGGCGTAGTCCACGTCGGCGGAGTGCACCGAGTCCATGTCGCCGCCGGGACACGTATGCACGCCGATGTTGACCCGCTCCGCGGCGGAGAAGCGGTCCAGAACCTGGTTGTTCAGCTCGATGAACTGCTGCAGCATGTGCCGCCCGGTCCACGGGTTGCGGGGGTCGTTCTTGGACGCCAGGCGGCCCTCGGTGAAGTCGACCGAGACCCGTTGAGCCCCCGCCGCGAACGCCTGTCGGATGTCCTTCTCCGCCTCGTCGCACAGGTCGGACAGGAACTGCTCACGCGGGTAACCGTCGACCTCGGCGTCCAACGGGTAGAGCAGCGACAGCATCGACGGCGCAATGACCGCCTGCTTCATCGGCCCGCTCGCGTACGGGATGGACTTGCTCAGGTAGTCCGAGGCGAAGGTCTTGTAGCGGAAGGGCCCGCCGGTCAGCCGGGGCA
>JACCVL010000036.1 GCA_013698185.1 Nocardioidaceae bacterium | reverse complement strand
CAAAGAACTGACCGACAGACGCCTACGCCGCGGCGTCTTCACCAGCGTGACCGAGCTCGAAGAGGCCATCGGGCTCTGGGCCACGCACTGGAACGACAACCCCAAGCCATTCATCTGGAAGATCGCCCGCAGAAATCATCGAAAAGGTCCAACGAGGACGAGCCGCCCTCGCCCACCAGATCAATTCAACGACGGACCACGAGGCCGTTCGTGGGGTCCTTGAGCGCGTCGCTCAGCGAGCCGACGATGGTGACCTCGACGCCGTCGAGGATCCAGACCGTCCCGAGGCCCACGACCACCATCCAGTGCCACCGGGCCCACGGCAGCCGATCCATCCGAGCCGGTATGTCGGTCGTGATCCGACCGGTCTCGACACCCGCCATGGTCGACCTCCTTTGTCGTCCGGGCCATCGGACCGCAAAGTCTGCACTTGCGCAACCTCGGGTTCCGGATTGGTGGCCACTCGGCGTGCCTGACCGGGTCGCCTGCCCAGTTGCGCTAGAAAGCAACCGTGGTGAAGAGGGTGTTCTGGTTTCTCGCGCTGGCGTTCGTCGTCTACTACCTGGTGACCGAGCCGGTCGGGGCGGCCGACGCGGTCAAGGGAGCCGCCTCGGCGGTCGGCGACGCCTTCGAGTCGTTGACGGCGTTCTTCGTGCGCCTCTTCCGCTGACCGTGCCGTGTTCTTCTTCCGCTGGCTGGCCTCGTTCATCCCCGAGCCGGACATCGACCAGCACCTGCGACCCGAGGACGGCGAGACCGTCGAGGACCGGGTGCCACACCACCCGGTGGTCTATGTCCGCCCGGCCGCGCAGGTGCTGGGTGCGGCCACCCTCGGGCTCTGGGGCGTCTTCGTGTCGGTCCAGATCGCCTGGCTGTGGTTCCTGGTCGCCGCCGGCCTGGTCGTGCACGCCGCGTGGCTGGCGCTAGTCGACCACATGGACCGCTTCGTCGTGACCAACCAGCGAGTGTTCCGGGTGACCGGCGTGCTCGCCCAGAAGCGGGCGACGATGCCGCTGCGCCGCATCCTCGACATCACCGTGGAGAAGCCGCTGCTCGGCCGCGTGCTCGGCTACGGCCACCTGGTCTTCGAGTCCGCCGCGCAGGAGCAGGGGCTGCGAGCCATCCGGTACGTCGGGCGCCCCGACGACCGGGACCGGACCATCCAGGGCGTCGTGCAGAACGCGGGCCTGCGCGGGGCCGGCTCGCCGGCCCTGAAGGCGCCGTTGGACGAGGATGCCCGCTAGCCTGCGCAGCCATGCCGCCGCCGCTGCCCTTCGACCCGATCGACGAGGCGGCCCGGCACTGGCGTGAGCGCTGGGACGGCGTCGAGGCGATGCGCACGGTGACCTCGCTGATGCGGGTGCAGCAGCTGCTGCTTGCCCGGCTGGACCAGGTGCTGCGGCCGCACGGGCTCACCTTCGCCCGCTACGAGGCGTTGGTGCTGCTGACCTTCAGCCGGCACGGTGCCCTGCCACTGGGCAAGATGGGCGAGCGGCTGCAGGTGCACCCGACCTCGGTGACCAGCATCGTCAATCGGCTCGAGTCGTCGGGCCACCTGCGCCGCGAGCCGCACCCTACCGACGGGCGCACCGTGTTGGCCGCGGTCACCGAGGCGGGACGGGCGGCCGTCGAGGCGGCGACGGTGGACCTGGTGGCCATCGACTTCGGGCTCGGCGTTCTCGACGAGCCATCGCTGCGGCAGGTCACAGCGCTGCTGCGTCCGCTGCGACAGGCGGCCGGCGACTTCGGCTGACCGTGGCGGATCGCCATGTACTAGGACGTCCTAGTACCTTACTGTCATGGACGATACTCCGACGGCAGGGCGAGCGCGCTGGCAGCGCCGCTACGACGCGGCACTGGCCGAGGGGCGCGTGCGTGACGCCGACTTCACCACCGTGTCGGGCCTGGAGGTGGAGCCCGTCTACGGACCCGACGACGAGCAGGCGTACCCGGGCTTCGAGCGCATCGGGTGGCCGGGGGAGTTCCCCTTCACCCGCGGCCTGTACGCCACCGGCTACCGCGGTCGGCCCTGGACCATTCGCCAGTTCGCCGGCTTCGGGAACGCGCGGCAGACCAACGAGCGCTACCGGACGATCCTCGCCCAAGGTGGCGGCGGACTGTCGGTCGCCTTCGACATGCCGACCCTGATGGGGCGCGACTCCGACGACACCATGGCCCTCGGCGAAGTCGGGCACTGCGGGGTGGCGATCGACAGTGTCGCCGACATGGAGGTGCTGTTCCACGACATCGCGCTCGACCAGGTCACCACGTCGATGACGATCTCGGGCCCGGCGGTGCCGATCTTCTGCATGTACGTCGTGGCCGCCGAACGTCAGGGCGCCGACGTGTCGAGCCTGGACGGGACCCTGCAGACCGACATCTTCAAGGAGTACATCGCCCAAAAGGAATGGCTGTTCGGTCCGGAGCCGCACCTGCGCCTCATCGGGGATCTGATGCAGTGGTGCGCCGCCGAGATCCCGCGCTACAAGCCGCTGTCGGTGTCCGGCTACCACATCCGTGAGGCCGGCTCGACCGCTGCCCAGGAGCTCGCCTACACCCTGGCCGACGGCTTCGCCTACGTCGAGCTGGGGATCTCGCGCGGCCTCGACGTCGACGACTTCGCGCCGGGGCTCAGCTTCTTCTTCGACGCCCACGTCGACTTCTTCGAGGAGATCGCCAAGTTCCGTGCCGCCCGGCGCATCTGGGCGCGCTGGCTGCGCGACACCTACGGCGCCACCACCGAGCGGGCCCAGTGGTTGCGGTTCCACACCCAGACCGCCGGTGTCTCGCTCACCGCACAGCAGCCCTACAACAACGTGGTGCGCACGGCGGTCGAGGCGCTGTCGGCGGTGCTCGGTGGCACGAACTCGCTGCACACCAACGCTCTGGACGAGACCTTGGCGCTGCCGTCGGAGCGCGCCGCCGAGATCGCCCTGCGCACCCAGCAGGTGCTGCTGGAGGAGACCGGCGTGGTCAACGTCGCTGACCCGCTCGGCGGCTCGTGGTACGTCGAGGCGCTCACCGACAGGATCGAGGCCGAGGCGGAGGAGATCTTCGCGCGAATCCGGGGCCTGGCCGGCGGCTCGACGATGACCGCGGGCATCCTGCGCGGCATCGAGGACGGCTGGTTCATGGCCGAGATCGCCGAGGCGGCCTTTGCCTACCAGGTGGCGTTGGAGAAGGGCGACAAGCGGATCGTCGGCGTCACCGGGCACACCGAGTCGGTCACCCACGAGCTCGAGATCATGCGCGTCTCGCACGATGTCGAGACCGACCAGGTGGCGGCGCTCCAGGCCCGCCGCGCCGCGCGCGACGAGACGGCCGTCGAGCGGACCATCGAGGCGCTGGTCGCCGCGTCGCGCACCGAGGCAAACCTGGTGCCGCCGATGCTCGACGCGGTGCGCGCGGAGGCGACCCTCGGCGAGATCTGCAACGCGCTGCGGGGCGAGTGGGGCCAGTACCGGGAGCCGGCCCGGTTCTGAGCGCTGGCACGATGGACCCATGACCGCGCAGAACTTCTCCCGGCCCGGGGCGATCGACCTGTCCGCGCTCCGCCCCACCGGCGCCGCGCCGCCACCTGGCTCGCCGCCCCGCGGACCCACCGGCGACGGCGGATCCTACAGCTTCGACGTGACCGAGGAGGGCTTCCAGACCCTGGTGCTGGAGGCGTCGGCCCAGCACCCGGTCGTGCTCGCCTTGTGGTCCTCGCGGGCGGCGCAGAGCCGCGCGGCCGTGGACGTCATCAGCACGGTGGCCGACAGCTTCGGTGGCCGCCTCAGCCTGGCTCGCCTCGACATCGACTCGAGCCCCCAGCTCGCCCAGGCCCTGCAGGTCCGGGCCGTCCCGTACGTGCTGGCCGTCCTGCGGGGTCAGCCGGTGCCGCTGTTCGAGGGCAGCGTGGACGAGGCCGCCGCTCGCGAGGCGATGGAGCAGGTGGTGCAGGCGGCGGTCGCCAACGGCATCACCGGCACCGCGCAGCCCGTCGCCGGCCCCGCCGGAGACGTCGAGCCTGGCGAGGACGAGGACCTGGACGCGGAGCCGGTGTCGGATCCGAGGTTCGCCGAGGCCGAGCAGGCGCTGGAGCGCGGTGACACCGAGCAGTCCGTGGCCGCCTACCAGCGGCTCGTGGCCGCCAACCCGGCCGACACCGAGGCCGCGACCCGTCTGGCTCAGGCCGAGCTCGTGCTGCGCACGAGCGGCGCAGACCTGGCTGCAGCCCGTGCCGCCGCCGCGGACAATCCCGACGACGACGACGCGCAGCTGCTCGCCGCCGACCTCGACCTGCTCGGCGGTCACGTCGACGACGCCTTCGACCGCATCATCGGCGTCGTGCGGCGCACCTCGGGCGCCGAGCGCGAACGGGCCCGCCGCCACCTGATCGGCCTGTTCGATGTGCTGGGCGTCGACGATCCGCGCGTCGCGGGTGCCCGACGTAGGCTGGCCAGCGCATTGTTCTGAGCCGCCCGGTCCGGCAGCGGCCGGCTTGCGAGGGGGGACGGGTGCGTCGTTTCGCCAGCGCGCTGCTGGTCGTAGCCGCCGTCGGTTGTCTGCTCGTCGGTGTCGCGCTGGCTGCCGTCTTCGGCACCGACGACCGGGCGCGCACGGGCCCGCACCAGGTGGGTGGCTCGGCGGCGGTGCTGACGAGTGCACCGGACCTGCTGCGCGTCGCGGGTCCCGTCGTCCAGGTGACGGCACAGCTGCCTGATGACCGGCCGGTCTTCGTGGGCGTGGGCAATGCGGTCGACGTGGCCAGCTACACCCACCAGGTCGCGCTCACGAGCATCGACGCGGTCTCGGTGCGCCCCAGTCGCAGTCACCCGCTCAGCCTGGGACTCAGCCGGGTCGGTGGAGCGGCGCGCCTGCCGGCGCCGCCGAGCGACATCGACTGGTGGTTGGCCAGCAGTTCGGGACAGGGGCAGGCGGTGCTGCTGGTCGAGCTGCCCACCGACCCGGCGTCGCTGGTGGTCGCCGCCCTCGACGACGAGCCGCTGGACGATCTGGTGCTGACCGCCTCGTACCTGCTCCCTGGTGCGTTCGGCATCGGCCTCGGGCTGGTCGGCCTGGGCCTCGGCCTCGCCATCTTCGCCTGGCTCACCCGACCGTCCCCGCGCGGCAGGTCCTGGTCGCCGGCAGCCGGACAGCAGCCAGCCGTGGCTGCGGGCCCCGCGGTCGGCGAGTCGCGTGGTCGCGTGCACCGGTCGGTGCCGATCGGGTTGGCTCTCCTGCTCACCGCCGGCCTGTCCGGCTGCGAGCTGCCCCGAGGGGTCACCGGTGAGCCGAGCAAGCTCGCGGCCACACCGACCGAAGCCACCGAGGTGGTGAACCGCTGGGCCGAGCAGCGGGCCGAGGCGCTGCGGCTGCTGGAGGCGGCCCCGTTGAGCGATGTCGAGGCCACCCCCACGCTGGACATCGACCAGGGAGCATTCGAGGTCGCCCGCCGGCTGTTCGCCGGTGCGGCCCAGCGGGTGCGCCAGGATCTACGGCTGGAGACGGTGCAGTCCCCACGCCTGGGCCGGTACCCGCTGTGGTTCGTGGCCACGGTGGCCGACGGCGAGCAGGAGGTCACCAAGCTGCAGGTACACCGCCGAGACTCCGCGGCGACCCCGTGGCAGTTGGTGGCCCAGGCCGACGTGCTGGCACAGACCGAGCTCCCCGAGCTGGCGGTCGACGGGTCGGGCGCGATCGAACCCGTCGCTGCGGACACCGGCGAGGGTCTGGCGGCGACCCCGCAGGAGGTGGCGGATGCCTACGCAGGAATTCTCGACGACGGCAGCGCTGCAGACGACGACCTGGTCGCCGTCGACTCCTTCGTGCAACAGGCGCGTACGGTCGTCTCGACCCTGGAGAGCATCGACGGGGTCGAGCTGGAGCAGAGCTGGTCGGCAGGTGCCGTGCAGTGGGCGATGCGCACGAGCGACGGCGGGGCGTTGGCGTTCATCACCATGACGCGCACGGACGCCTACCGGCTCGAGAGTCCCCGAGACGTCGAGTGGCCCGCCGAGTCTGAGCAGCAGGCCCTGTTGGCGAACGGCTCCGACGAGTCACCGACGCTGGAGTACCTGCAGCAGGTGCTGGTCTACCTACCGCCGGAGGGCGCCGGCCAGGCCAGTGCGCTCGGGCAGTACGGCGGCGTGGTGAGCGACCCGGCGGGTTGAGAAGCAGCTCACCGCGGGGAGCGGCCGCTGTGCAGGAAGTGGGGGACCGGCCCCCCGGCGGCCACCAGCTCCAGCCGGTCGGCCACCTGCGGCCGGCAGCGCGCCCGCACCAGCTGCGGGTCAGCCCAGTGCACCGCCGCGATCTCTCGTGGCTCGAGGCGCATCGACGACACCGTGTCGGCCGGGACCACACCGAGGTCGAACATGAGCAGGCAGGCGTCGTCCCATCCCGCCCACGGCGGCAGCCAGTCGACGGTGATGAGCTCGCCAGCGGTGACCTCGATGCCGAGCTCCTCGGCAACCTCCCGGACAACGCACTCGCGCGGTGACTCCAGCGGCTCCACGACGCCCCCCGGCAGGTCCCAGTCGTTCTTGTACGTGAGCTGACACAGCAGCACGTGACCGGCGGGATCGCGCAGCAGCCCCTGCGCGATGACGCGCTTCAGCGGCAGCCCGGCGTTAAGCACCGCGCGGAACCCGTCCGCGGACGCGGGCTCGGGGTCGGTGACGAGCCGGGCCACCAGGACGTCGTCGACGCGCCGCCCGCGGCGCTCCTTGCGGCCACGCACGATGCCTTCTCGGCGCAGCCCGGCGCGGGCAGCCAGGCGCAGTGACCGCACGTTGCCCGGCTCGACGAAGGCCTCGACGCGGCTGAGCGCAAGGTCGTCGAAGGCGTACGCGACGAGCATCCGCACGGCCAGGACGCCGCTGCCACGGCCCCGATGCCCCGCGAAGAGCGCCCAGCTCAGCTGCCCGTTGCCCGCCTCGCTGCGGCGGACCTCGACCGCCCCGGCCACCTGACCCGCACGCTCGACGACGAACCCCGCCGCCCGGCGGCCGTCGGCGTACTGGGACCGCCAACCCGCCACGGACTGCTGCCAGCGTTCGCGGGACGCCGCGACGTCAGAGCGCTCGAGCCAGTCCGCGGTCTCCTCGCCGAACCCGAGCAGCGCCGTCTCGACGTCGTCGTCGCGCCACGGCCGCAGCAGCAGGTCACCGTCGTGCAGCGTCGGCTGCTCGGGCTGCATGTCTCAGCCGTCGTGACGCAGCCACACCGTCGCCAACGGCGGCAACGTCACGGTGGCCGATGCCGGCAGCCCGTGCCAGGGGTCGTCGTCCGCCTCGACGGCGCCGAGGTTGCCCACCCCAGACCCGCGGTAGGCCTCGGAGTCGGTGTTGACGGCCTCGCTCCATCGTCCAGGCGCAGGCAGGCCCAGCCGGTAGCCGTGGTGCGGCACGGCGGCGAAGTTGGACACGCACGCAAGCCGGTGGGTCCCGTCGACCCGCAGGAAGCTGAAGACGTTGTTGCTGGAGTCGTTGGCATCGATCCAGGCGAAACCGGCCGGGTCGGAGTCGGAGCGCCACAGCGCCGAGGCGTCGCGATAGGCACGGTTCAGGTCTCGGACGAGTGAGTGCACCCCGGCGTGCGCGGGGTCGTCGAGCAGCCACCAGTCGAGCTCTCGCTCCTCCGACCACTCATTGTCCTGCGCGAACTCACCGCCCATGAACAGCAGCTGCTTGCCCGGGTGGGCCCACATGAAGGCGAGGTAGGCGCGCAGCGTGGCGAGCTGGCGCCAACGGTCGCCGGGCATCTTGCGCAGCAACGACCCCTTGCCGTGGACGACCTCGTCGTGGCTCAGTGGCAGCACGAAGTTCTCGGTGTAGGCGTACACCATCGCGAACGTCAGCTGGTGGTGGTGGAAGCTGCGGTGCACCGGGTCGTGGGCGACGTAGCCCAGCGAGTCGTGCATCCAGCCCATGTTCCACTTGAAGCCGAACCCCAGGCCGCCGAGATGCGTCGGCCGGGTGACCCCGGGCCACGACGTCGACTCCTCGGCGATGATGGTGACTCCCGGCGCACGTCGGTACGCGGTCGCGTTGACCTCCTGCAGCAGCGACACCGCCTCGAGGTTCTCGCGTCCGCCGTACTCGTTGGGCTCCCACTCACCCTCCTCGCGGGAGTAGTCCAGGTAGAGCATCGAGGCGACCCCGTCGACGCGCAGCGCGTCGGCGTGGAACTCCTCCAGCCAGTACAGGGCGTTGGCCACCAGGAAGTTGCGTACCTCTCGCCGGCCGAAGTTGAAGATGAACGAGCCCCACTCGCTGTGCCAGCCCTTGCGGGGGTCGGGGTGCTCGTACAGCGCCGTGCCGTCGAAGCGCGCCAGCGCCCAGGTGTCGGTGGCGAAATGGCCGGGTACCCAGTCCAGGATCACCCCGATGCCGGCCTGGTGCAGCCGGTCGACCAGGTACCGGAAGTCGTCGGGGTCGCCGAATCGCGACGTGGCGGCGAAGAAGCCCGTGACGTGGTAGCCCCACGACCCGCCGAACGGGTGCTCCATCACCGGCATCAGCTCGACGTGGCTGAAACCGAGGTCGGTGACGTAGTCGACAAGCTCGTCGGCGAGCTCTCGATAGCTGCGCCCCGCTCGCCACGAGCCGAGATGGAGCTCGTAGACGCTCATCGGCTGCTCGTGCGGCTCCTTGGTCGGTCGGGAGCTCATCCAGTCGTCGTCACCCCACTCGTGCCGCGTCTTGTGCACGATCGACGCCGTCTGCGGGGCGCTTTGCGCCTTGCGGGCCATCGGGTCGGCCTTGGCCCGCCACTGGTCGTCGGGACCGAGGATCTCGAACTTGTAGAGCGTCTGTTCGCCGACGTCGGGCACGAACAGCTCCCACACGCCGGACGAGCCCATGGCCCGCATCGGGTGCGAGCGCCCGTCCCAGTGGTTGAAGTCCCCGATCAGCCGCACCCCGCGGGCGTTGGGCGCCCAGACCGCGAAGGACGCGCCGTGCACCGGGCCGGCGACGCTGTCGTAGGTGCGCACGTGCGCACCGAGGACGTCCCACAACTGCTCGTGGCGACCCTCACCGATCAGGTGCAGGTCGACCTCGCCGAGCGTGGGCAGGTAGCGGTAGGCGTCGTCGACCAGGTGCCCGTCACCGTCGTCGTAGGACACCCGCAGCCGGTAGTCGCCGACCTCCGCCGACTCCACCACACCCACCCAGACGCCGGCGTGCTCGTGCTCCAGCGGCACCCGGGAGTCGCCGTGCTCGACCACCACGGTGCGCGCGAGCGGGCGCAGCGTACGCACCGTCACCGCCCCCTCATGCGGGTGTGCACCCAAGACGGCGTGCGGGTCGCCGTAGCGCCCCTCGGTGATGGCGTCCAGCACGCCCCGGTCGACGGGCTGGGGCTGGCTGGATGGGCGGGTCTTCGCGGTCACGATGCACCTCCGGTGTCGTGGGCGAGCCGGGCAATGGCGCGCAGGGGGATCTGCAGCCAGGTCGGTCGGTTGCGCACCTCGTAGACCGCCTCGTAGACGGCCTTGTCGGTCTCGTACGCGCGCAGCAGCACGGCGCTGTCCGGGGAGTCGGCCAGGTCCCTGCCGGACTCCTGGGCATAGCCGGCGAGGAAGGCGGCCCGGTTGCGCTCGGCCCACTCCAGGGCGCGCTGAGCCAGCTGGTGGTCGCCGAGCAGGTCGGCCCACTGCGACTGCGCGGCGTAGTCGAACGAGCGCAGCATCCCGGCCACGTCACGCAGCGGGGAGTCCAGAGCGGTGCGTGCGGCCAGCGGGGTGGCAGGCTCGCCCTCGAAGTCGATGACCCGCCAGCCGTCCATCGTGCGGAGGGTCTGACCGAGGTGGAAGTCGCCGTGTACGCGCTGCACGGGCACGCCGCCGTCGAGCGCGTCGACGGCGTCGAAGGCGCCGACCAGCGCGGGGGCGTGCTCGGCCAGCTCAGGCACCTGCTCGGCGGCCGCCACCAGGCGGATGCGCATCCGGGCGGTGACGACGCCCAGCTGGTCGGGTCCCCAGGTGTCGTGCGGCAGCACCTGGGCGAGCTCGGAGTGCAGCCGGGCCGCGGTGAGACCCAGGCGGTGCGACTCCGAGGCGAAGTCTCCACCCACCTCGTCGGGATGCAGGTCCCGCTCGGCGAACAGGTCCCGGACGCTGGTGAGGGCGAGATCCCACCCGTCGCTCGCGGTCCGCAGGAAATCCGACAGCATCGCCAGGTCGAGCACGCCGCGGTCGTCGTCGGTCGCCTCCAGCCATCCGACCAGCGGCACGATCTCGTGCGAGTCCAGCTTGGTCAGCGCCGCGAGCACCTCGATGTCGGGGTTGCGCCCGGGGGAGACCCGGCGGAACAGCTTGACCAGCAGGTCGTCGCCGACCCGGACGTTGCTGTTGGACTGCTCACCGGTCAGCATCACCGTGGCCTGACCGGGCTCGAGGTCGCGGGCGGTGACCCGGTGGGCTGTCAATGGCGCCGGCGCGCCGGCGGATCCGGTCATCGCCATCGCGATCAGCTCGACCGCGTCCTTGTCGTGCAGGGCGTCGTAGACGTGGACACCCTCGAGCTCACAGACGTGAGCGTGGTCGAGCCCGTCGACCCAAACCGCTCGGTGCGACAGGGGCACCTGGTAGGTGTCGGTCCCCGCGGACGACACGACGTCGGCCAGCGCCAGCTGCACCTGCAGTTGCTCGCCGCTCAGCCAGGCGATGGTGCGGATCTCGCGGACCTCGTGTTCACGCCCCTTGCCGGCGAACCAGCGCTGGTGGGCAAGGTATCCACCCAGTCGTTGGACCAGCACGCCCGTCTCGTCATTCACTCGTCGTCCGCCTCCTCGTGGGCTATCTCGTCGACCGGGATCCGAAACCAGTAGAAGCCGTGGCCGCTCAGGGTCAACAGGTACGGCAGGTCCCCGATGGCGGGGAACCGCGCCCCGCCGAGCATCTCCACCGGGTGGGCGCCGGTGTAATGCCGCAGGTCGAGCTCGACCGGCTGCGGGAACCGCGACAGGTTGTGCACGCAGAGCACGACGTCGTCACCAAACTCGCGCAGGTAGGCCAGCACCGACGGGTTGCTGCCGCCCAGGTCGCTGAACGCCCCCAAGCCGAAGGTCGGGTGCTCCTTGCGGACGCGGATCATCCGGCGGGTCCAGTGCAGCAGGGAGGAGGTGTTCTCGAGCTCGGCCTCGACGTTGACGGCCTGGTAGCCGAAGACGTGGTCCATGATGAGCGGCAGGTGCAGGCGGCCGGGGTTGGCGCCGGAGAAGCCGCCGTTACGGTCCGGGGTCCATTGCATGGGTGTGCGCACCCCGTCGCGGTCGCCGAGCCAGATGTTGTCGCCCATCCCGATCTCGTCGCCGTAGTAGAGCACCGGCGAGCCGGGCAGCGACAGCAGCAGCGCGGTGAACAGCTCCATCCGGTTGATGTCGTTGTCCAGCAGCGGCGCGAGCCGGCGCCGGATGCCGATGTTGGCCTTCATCCGGGGGTCGGTGGCGTACTCCGACCACATGTAGTCGCGGTCCTCGTCGGTGACCATCTCCAAGGTCAGCTCGTCGTGGTTACGCAGGAAGATGCCCCACTGGGCGTGCTCGGGGATGGCCGGAGTCTGCTGCAGGATCTCCGAGATCGGCCACCGCGACTCCCGGCGCACCGCCATGAACAACCGCGGCATCACCGGGAAGTGGAAGCACATGTGGCACTCGTCGCCGCCGGACTCGAAGTGCCCGAAGTAGTCCACGACGTCGGCCGGCCACTGGTTGGCCTCGGCCAACACCACCCGGTCGGGATAGTTGTCGTCGACGTGCCGGCGGACCGATCTGAGGAACTCGTGGGTCTCGGGGAGGTTCTCTCCGTTGGTGTCTTCGCGCTCGTACAGGTAGGGCACAGCGTCGAGCCGGAACCCGTCGATGCCCAGGTCGAGCCAGAAGTCCAGCGCGTCGAACATCGCCTTGTGCACGGCGGGGTTGTCGAAGTTGAGGTCGGGCTGGTGGGAGTAGAAACGGTGCCAGTAGTACTGATGGCGCACGGGGTCCCACGTCCAGTTCGAGGACTCGGTGTCGACGAAGATGATCCGGGCCTCTGGATAGCCGTCATCGTGGTCGGACCACACGTAGAAGTCGCCGTAGGCACCATCCGGATCCCGCCGCGACTGCTGGAACCAGTCGTGCTGGTCCGACGTGTGGTTCATGACGAAGTCGACGATGACCCGGATGCCTCGAGCGTGCGACGCGTCGAGCAGCTCCTTGAACTGCTCGAGCGAGCCGACCTCGGGCAGCACGTCCACGTAGTCGGCCACGTCGTACCCCCCGTCGCGCAACGGCGAGGCATAGAACGGCGGCAGCCACAGGCAGTCCACCCCGAGCCACTCGAGATAGTCCAGCTTCTCGGTCAGGCCGCCGAAGTCACCCACCCCGTCGCCGTTGCTGTCCTTGAACGAGCGGACCAGCACCTCGTAGAACACCGCCCGCTTGAACCACTGGGGATCGGAGGCTGGCAGCCCCTCGGCGGTGGGCGGCATCCCGCGGGAGGTGTCTGCTGAGGTGTGCTGCTCGTTCACCTAGCGGTCCTTCGCACGCTGAGCACGTGGGCGGGTTCGGAGGCCGGGTCGAGCCGGACGTAGTTGTGCTCGCCCCATCGCCAGGACGCACCGGTGATCTCGTCGTGAACCATGAACGTGTCGTGCCAGTCCCTGCCCAGGGCGGGCATCCGCAGGTGGACCGTGGTCTCGCGGGCGGCGTGCGGGTCGAGGTTGACCACGACCAGCACCGTGTCACTGCCGCCGTCCGGGAGGGCATCGGTCTTGGAGTAGCTCAGCACCGACGCGTCGTCGGCAGAGTGGATGGACAGGTTGCGCAGCCGCTGCAGCGCCGGGTGGGCGCGGCGGATCGCGTTGAGCAGGGTCAGGTACGGCGCCAGGCTCCGCCCCTCCGCCTCGGCCTGGGCGAAGTCACGCGGTCGGTACTGGTACTTCTCGGAGTCGCGGTACTCCTCCGAACCGGGTCGCATGGCGACGTGCTCGTACAGCTCGAAGCCGGAATAGACACCCCAGCTGGGCGACGCGGTGGCGGCGATCGTGGCCCGAACCTTGAACGCCGCGGGACCGCCGTACTGCAGATAGGCAGTCAGGATGTCCTGCGTGTTGACGAAGAGGTTGGGCCGCAGCACGTGGCCGGTGTCGTGGGACAGCTCGGTGAGGTAGTCCTCCAGCTCCGCGCGCTCGTTGCGCCAGGTGAAGTAGGTGTAGGACT
>JACCVL010000029.1 GCA_013698185.1 Nocardioidaceae bacterium | reverse complement strand
GTCCTGGGCCGGATTGTTGATCGTCGTCGTGACGACCAGCCCGCGGTCGCCCGGGTAGCCGAGGTCGGAAAGCTCCTCGAGCACGGCGGTGACCACATGGCCCTTCGGCCCGGACAGGTCGTTGTTGGCCGCACCCGGCCCTTCGCCGATGCCGAGCACCGGCGGGTAGACCTGCGACCGGCGCTCACCCGGGTCGAGCCAACCCTCCTCGACCATTCCGTCGAGGATGTTCTCCCAGCGGGCCTTCGCATCCTCGGGGTGCTTGCTGGGGTCGAGCGAGGCGGGCGAGCGGATGCTCGAAGCCAGCACCGCGCCCTGGGCGACGGTGAGCTGCGCGGCCGGCACGCCGAAGTAGGTCTGCGAGGCCACCTCGAGCCCAGAAGCCTGCCGCCCGAAGTAGATCGTGTTGAGGTAGTCCTCGAGGATCTGGTCCTTCTCGACCGAGCGGGTGAGCTTGAGGGCGATGAAGGCCTCCTTCACCTTGCGGGTGTAGGTGCGCTCGCTGGTGAGGAACGCGTTCTTGGCGTACTGCTGGGTGATCGTCGACCCACCCTGCTGGACGCCGCCGCCGCGGACGTTGGTGAGCAGCGCCCGGGCGATCCCCTTCGGACTGATGCCCGGCTCGGTGTAGAAGCCACGGTCCTCGGCGGCGAGCACGGCCCGCTGCACGTGCACCGGCACGTCCTTGATCTCGACGGGGACGCGATTCTCCGCCCCGACCCGCCCGAGCTCGGAACCGTCGTCGTAGAGGATGCGCGTCGCCGATGCGGCCGCGCTCTCGTTGACGTCCGGGATGTCAGTGAGCGCATAGCCCACTCCGACGAGCAGGACCAAGCCGAGCAGCGAGCCGCCGACGCCGAACAGCAGCACGCGCTTGAGGTTCACGTTCGGGAAGCGGTTCATCGTCATATCGTCGCCCATGGGCCGCCGGGCGTCGCCTGTCGTTGCCCGTTGTTGCCGAATCGTGGCTCTGCCCGCCCCGCACTGTCACCTGCCGTTTCCCCGCCCGTTGCCCTGTGGTGGCCCGGTGTTGCCCAACCGGGCGGGCAGGCCGTAGGCTGCACGTCGCACGACGATGTATCGCCGCGATACATCGCGGTGATACGGCCCTGACGAGAGGACCGCCATGCTCGAGCTCGCGGTCCTCGGCCTGCTGCAGGCCTCGCCGCTGCACGGCTACGAGCTGCGGCAACGGCTCAAAGCCACCCTCGGCACCTTCCGGGCCTTCTCCTACGGCTCGCTCTACCCGACCCTGCGCGGGATGAAGGAGGCGGGCTGGCTGTGCGAGGACGACGGCAACGCCGAGGTGGTCGCCGGCGCACCCCCGCTCACCGGGCGGCGCGGCAAGGTGGTCTACAAGCTGACCGCAGAAGGCAAGGAGCGCTTCCAGGAGCTGCTCGCCGAGGCCGGCCCCACGTCGTGGGAGGACGAGACCTTCGGGGTGCACTTCGCCTTCTTCGGCCAGACCGACCCCGAGGTGCGGGTGCGCATCCTGGAGGGCCGGCGCTCCCGCCTCGAGGAGCGGCGCGAGAGCGTGCGCACCACCCTGGCCCGCACCCGCTCGCGGCTCGACCGCTACACCCTGCAGCTCCAGGAGCACGGGCTCGAGTCGGTCGAGCGCGAAGTCCGCTGGCTCACCGAGCTGATCGAGACAGAACGACGCACGGCACCCCCCGCTGCCTCACACCCACCGCCCAACCACCCTAGAGAAAGAGGAGCGCCCTGATGGGTTCCGTCCGTGTCGCCATCGTCGGCGTCGGCAACTGCTCGGCATCGCTCGTGCAGGGCGTCGAGTACTACCGCAACGCCGACCCCTCAGCCCGCGTCCCCGGGCTCATGCACGTGGAGCTGGGCGGCTACCACGTCCGGGACGTCGAGTTCGTCGCCGCCTTCGACGTCGACGCCAAGAAGGTCGGGCGCGACCTGTCCGAGGCCATCTTCGCGAGCGAGAACAACACCATCAAGATTGCCGACGTGCCGCCGATGGACATCACCGTCCAGCGCGGCCACACCCTCGACGGTCTCGGCAAGTACTACCGCGAGACCATCGAGGAGTCCGACGAGGCGCCGGTCGACGTCGTCCAAGCGCTGCGGGACGCGCGGGTGGACGTCCTTGTCTGCTACCTGCCGGTCGGGTCGGAGGACGCGGCGAAGTTCTACGCGCAGTGCGCCATCGACGCCCAGGTGGACGTCCTGGTGTGCTACCTGCCGGTCGGCTCCGAGGAGGCGGCGAAGTTCTACGCGCAGTGCGCCCTCGACGCCGAGGTCGGCTTCGTCAACGCGCTGCCGGTCTTCATCGCCTCCGACCCGATATGGGCTGCGAAGTTCGAGGACGCCGGCGTCCCGATCGTGGGCGACGACATCAAGAGCCAGGTGGGGGCGACCATCACGCACCGGGTGCTGGCCAAGCTGTTCGAGGACCGCGGCGTGGTGCTGGACCGCACCTACCAGCTCAACGTCGGCGGCAACATGGACTTCAAGAACATGCTCGAGCGCGACCGCTTGGAGTCCAAGAAGATCTCCAAGACCCAGGCGGTCACGAGCAACGTCGAGCACGAGATCGAGGCCCGCAACGTGCACATCGGGCCCAGCGACTACGTCCAGTGGCTGGACGACCGCAAGTGGGCCTACGTCCGGCTCGAGGGCCGCGCGTTCGGCGACGTACCGCTCAACCTGGAATACAAACTCGAGGTGTGGGACTCGCCCAACTCCGCAGGCGTCATCATCGACGCGGTCCGCGCGGCCAAGATCGCCTCGGACCGTGGTCTGGCCGGACCGGTCCACCCGGCCTCGACGTACTTCATGAAGTCGCCGCCGCGGCAGCGTCCCGACGACCAGGGCAAGGCCGAGCTGGAGGCCTTCATCCACGGCGACTGAGGCACTGACACACTCCTGCGGTGCGGGTGCTCAGCGACCTTCGGCGACTGCTGGCAGTTGCTGGCTTCCGGCGATTGCTGACCGTCCGGCTGCTCGCCCAAGGTGCCGACGGAGTCTTCCAGGTCATCCTCACCGCCTACCTGTTCTTCTCCCCGGAGCGGCAGACGACACCCACCGCGATCGCGGTGGTGACGGCGGCGACCCTGCTGCCATTCAGCCTGGTGGGGCCGTTTGCCGGGGTGCTGCTGGACCGGTGGTGGCGCCGCGACGTGCTGGTCGGGGCTCCGCTCGTGCGGGCGCTGCTGGCCGTCCTGATCGCATGGCTGCTGCTGGCCTCAGACGGCGGAGCCGGCAGCAACGCCGTGCTGTTCAGCCTGGTGACGGCGGGCTTTGCCGTCAACCGGTTCCTGCTGTCGGCGTTGTCGGCGGCGCTTCCGCACACGGTGCCGGACGCCGACCTGCTGTCGGCCAACGCGGTGGTCCCCACCGTTGGGACCATGGCTTTCACCCTCGGTCTCGGCCTCGGTGGAATCTGGCAGGGACTGCTCGGCGGCCCCGACGAGGGGCTGGGCGGGACACTCGCACTGGCTGCGACGCTGTGGCTGCTGGCAGCCGTGGCGGCTGTGCGTTTCGCGCGACCGGCCCTCGGACCAGACCACGAGACCCGGGTCCTGCCCGCCGACCTCGACGGCCCCGTACGGGGGCTGGTGGAGGGACTGCGACACCTGCGGTCGCGGCCGCAGGCCACCGCGGGGCTACTGCTGGTCGGCGCGCAGCGGATGGTCGGCGGGCTCGTGCTGGTGGCCGCGATCCTGCTGTACCGCAGCACCTTCACCGATCGTGACGACCCGACGGGGGCCCTCGCCGGACTGGGGCTGACCGTCGTCGCGGCCGGCATCGCCATCGTGCTGGCCGCACTAGCGACCCCGACCGTCGTGGCCCGGTCCTCGCTACGCACCGCGATGGTCGGCGTGCTGCTGCTGGCGGCGCTGGTGCAGGGTGCCTTCGCGGGGGTCGGCTCCGAGAGCCTGCTCGTCGCGTCGGCGTTCACGCTGAACCTCAGCGGACATGCGCTCAAGATCGCCGCCGACACCCTGGTCCAGCACCACGTCGCCGATGACCGTCGCGGCCGGGTGTTCGCCCTCTACGATCTGTCGTTCAATGCCGGTCTGGTCTCGGCGGCCACCGTCGGAGCCCTGACCCTGCCCCTGGACGGTGACTCACCCACCATGATGACGGCGGCTGCCCTGGCCCTCGTCGGGCTCGCGGTCATCGCGAGCCGGGTTCTTCCCCGGACAGCCGTCGGTGCCGCCACCAGGTGAGCAGCTCGGCCCGGGCCCGCTCCTCACCCAGCGGTCCGTGCTCGAGGCGCAGCTCCATCAGATGCCGGTACGCATCGCCGACCACGCGGCCGGGCGGTACGTCGAGCAGAGCCATGATCTGGTTGCCATCGAGGTCGGGGCGTAGCGCGGCTCGGCCCTCCTGCTCGGCCAGCCGCGCAATCCGTACCTCGATGTCGTCATAGGTCTGCTGCAGGCGTGCCGCCTTGCGTGCGTTGCGGGTGGTGGTGTCGGCCCGGGTGAGGACGTGCAGCCGCTCGAGCTGGTCGCCCGCATCGCGCACGTACCGCCGCACGGCCGAGTCCGTCCACTCCCCGCTGCCGTAGCCGTGAAAGCGCAGGTGCAGGGCCACCAGCTCGGCGACCGGGTCCACGACATCGTTGGGGAAGCGCAGCGCGCGCAGCCGCTTGCGGGTCAGCTTGGCCCCCACCACGTCGTGGTGGTGGAAGGTGACGGCGCCGTCGGGGGTGAAGCGTCGGGTGCGAGGCTTGCCGACGTCGTGCATCAGGGCCGCCAACCGGGCCACCAGGTCCGGACCACCCCCGGGCAGTCTCGGCTCTAACGCGATGGTCTGCTCCAGCACCGTCAGGGTGTGCTCGTAGACATCTTTGTGCCGGTGGTGCTCGTCCCGCTCGAGCCGCAGGGCTGGCAGCTCAGGCAGCACGTGGTCGGCGAGGCCGGTCTGCACCAGCAGCCTCAGCCCGCGGCGTGGGTCGGCTGAGCAGACCAGCTTGACCAGCTCGTCGCGCATCCGCTCGGCGGACACGATGGAGATGCGATCAGCCATGTCGCGGATCGCGGCAACCACGGCGTCGGTGGCAGTGAGATCGAGCTGCGCGCTGAACCGCGCGGCCCGCATCATGCGCAGCGGGTCGTCGGTGAACGACTGCACGGCCGTTCCCGGCGTGCGCAGCACCCCGGCCGCCAGGTCCTCCAGACCCCCGAACGGATCGACGAACTCCCGCGCGGGCAGCTGCACGGCCATCGCGTTGACGGTGAAGTCCCGGCGGGACAGGTCACCGTCGAGGGTGTCGCCGAAGTCGACATCGGGCTTGCGCGAGGAGGCGTCGTAACGGTCCGAGCGGTAGGTGGTGATCTCCACCTGCGCCGAGCCCTTGCGCGCCCCGATGGTGCCGAAGGCTATGCCGACGTCCCAGACCGCGTCGGCCCAACCGGTCAGCAGTCGCTGAGTCACCTCCGGCTGTGCAGAGGTGGCGAAGTCCCAGTCGTTGCCGAGGCGCCCGAACAGGAGTGCGTCGCGCACCGACCCTCCGACCAGCGCAAGCTCCTCGCCGGCGGCGGTGAATCGTCGTGCCAGCGGCTCGACCACCGGTGCGACCCGCAGCAACTCGGCGACCGCGCTGCGCTGCAGGTCGCTGAGCTTGCCGTGGACTTCCGGAACAGGGGGGTCGGGCACGGGGGGCCATCGTACGCGCGCATCGGGCCGGGCTTACCCACCACCACCAGCACCGGCCTCTACCATGACGGCGTGACCGCCGGACCCGATCGGCGACGGTTGCGTGCCGTCGTGGCGGTCGTGTCCCTCGCTGCGATGTTGCCTGCGCTGGCGGGCTTCTGCGCCTCCGGGGTGCAGGCAGCGGCGACCCCCGCTGAGGGCGCCGGCTCCGACGACCCCCTGCGCGTCGACCTCGCCGCACTGACCCCGTCGTGGCTGGAGGCCGGTGAGCCAGTGGTCCTGGAGGGCAGGGTCACCAACGTCGACGACCAGCAGTGGCGTCAGGTCCAGGTCTACCTCGTGGTCTCACCGAGCCCGTTGACGACTCGGGCCGAGCTGTCGGCGACCAGCGACAGCCCGGCCGAGTCGTACTTCGGCGACCGGGTCACTTCCACCGGCACATTCGTCCGGCTGGGGCGGCTCCAACCGGGCGAACAGGGTTCGTTCCGCCTCACGGTGCCGTGGCGATCGCTGGAGATCTCCCGTGAACCCGGGGTCTACACCATCGGCGCGCAGGTGCTCGCCACCGACGAGCAGGGAGCCCGACCGGCCGCGGCGCAGGGTCGAGCTCGCACCTACATCCCTCTCGTCGACGCGGATCCGTCTGCGCCGCGAGTGCAGCTGGGGCTGGTGTGGCGCGTCGGTGCGCAGGTGCTCCGCCGTCGCGACGGCACGTACGCCCGGGCGGCCAGGCTCACGTCGTCCATGGCGGTCGGCGGTGCGTTGCGCCGCGTGGTGGACCTGGGCGCTACCGCTGGCACGGTCCCGCTCACGGTGGCCCCCGATCTTGCCGTGCTCGATGCCGCCCAGGACATCGGTACCGGGCGCTACGGGCCGCCGGGCGGTCTGGTGCGCCGGATCGGCGTCGAGGGCGCAAATGCCGGCGCGGGCCCGTCCACGGCGGCGAGCGACGAGCCAGACGAGGGTCCCGGGCCCGTAGCCGTGGTGGCGGACTGGTTCGACGACGCGCAAGCCCTCGCGACCACCCAGCCGGGGTGGACCACGTCGTACGGTGAGCCCTCGGTGGACACCATGGCCGTCGTCGGGTCCGACGCGTTGGACTCCAGCGTCGAGGACGCCACCCGGGCCGCTCAGCGCAGGCTGCTGGGACGGGCATCCCGGGTGCTGACGCTGCCCGACCGTGGGGTGGCCTCAACCGACGGGCTGGCGCGGCTGTCCGGCAGCTCCGGCACCGCCCCCGACGATGACGGCGGCAGCCCACCGGTGGTGGCGCTGGCACCGCGGATGTTGCCCGGCTGGGACGTGCTCGACTCCTCGGCGCAGCGCCTCACCACAACCGAGGGGCCCCTGGACGTCGTGGTGGCCGATCCGGCACTGGCCGACGGCGGGCCGGCGCCGGGCGATCCACAGTCGGCCTTGCAGGTGCGCCAGCGACTGCTGGCCGAGACCGCGCTGCTGGTCGGCCAGGGCGCCGCGGCCGGCGCGCGTTCGCTGTCGGCAACATTCGTGAGCCCCGACGGCTGGGACCCCGGCGCCGACTGGGAGCAGGCGGCCTTCTTCAACGGTCTGGACGTGCCGTGGCTCGAACCGGTCGCCTTGGACGAGCAGCTGTCGAGCGCACGCGCGTACGAGGGCACCCCGGGGGTGTCTAACGACGCTGCCCTGGCCGACCTGGCGGAGGTGGCCCCGGACGCCACGACCCAGGCCGCCCTGCAGCTGCGGCAACGGGTGCGACTGCTGGCCACCCTTGTCGGCGGCGGACGGGGGCTGCGGATCTGGTACGCGTCCGCCACGGCGCTGGCGATCTCGGAGTCCACGCTGCGCGACCCGACGGTGCAGCAGCGACTGATCCAGTCCGTGACCGACGCCGTCACGCGGCTGCTGCGCGGGGTCACCCTCAACGGCCCGCAGTTCGTCACGCTGTCCAGCTCTCGCGGCAGCTTCCCGCTCACTCTCACCAATGAGCTGGACCGGCCGGTGGCCGTGTCGGTGCGGGTACGGAAGAAGGGCCCCGCAGGCGAGGCGGCCAAGGCCCGGTTCAGCACCGACGCCCGGCTCACCATCGCACCCGGGCAGCGGGAGACCGTCACCATCGAGGCCCGCGTGGGCCAGGTGGGCGTCACCTCGGCCAAGGCCTACGTGATCACGACCGACGGGCGGCGCCTCGGTGCACCCCTGGCGTTCAACCTGCGGACGAGCGTCGTAGGCGCGGTCATCTGGGCCGTCTTGGGCATCGCCTGCGCCGTCCTCCTGTTCGCCATCCTCCGCCGACTGTGGCGCCGCGGCCGCCGGGCGATGGCCCCGTGACCAGCGACGCCCGCAGCCACCTGCTGTCGGCCGGCGCGGTGATGGCCGCCGGTACGGTGCTGTCCAGGCTCACCGGCTTCGTCCGGGCGGCGCTGCTCCTTGCCGTGCTCGGCAAGTCGTTGGACGCGGACCTGTTCACGACGGCGAACACACTGCCGAACTCGCTGTACATCCTCATCGCCGGCGGCGTCTTCAACGTCGTCCTGGTGCCCCAACTGGTGCGTGCCATGCGCACCGACGCCGACGGCGGTGAGGCGTTCGCGCAGCGAGTGCTCAGCCTCGGCGCGCTCGTGCTCGGCGGGGCCACCGCGGTACTGATGGTCGCTGTGCCGCTGATCGCCCGGCTGGCCTTCGACGGTGCGCTCTTCGGGCCGGCACTGGGCAGCCAGCTCGAGTCGGCGTACGCCCTGATGTGGTGGTGCATGCCGCAGGTCTTCTTCTACGGCGCGTTCGTCCTGGTCGGACAGATCCTCAATGCGCGCGAGCGCTTCGGGCCGATGATGTGGGCACCGATCGTCAACAACCTGCTGGCCTGCGTGGTGCTCGGCGGCTACGCCTGGGCCTTCGGCTCGTCCAACGGCAGTGACGGGTTCACCGGCACGCAGGAGGCGGTGCTGGGCGGCGGCGCCACGCTGGGTATCGCCGTGCAGACCCTCGTCCTGGTGCCCTACGCCCGAGCAGCCGGTTTTCGCTTCCGTCTGCGCACCGACCTGCGCGGGGTGGGGTTGGGCCGCACCATCCGGCTCGGGGCGTGGACGGTGGCTTTCGTCATCGCCAACCAGGTCGCGTACTTCGTGGTCACCAGGCTCGCGACCGGCAGCTCGACCGCGGCGGCGCTCAACGGCGGCGAGGCCAGCGGCGTCGCCGCGTACCAGAGTGCGTTCCTCGTCTCCCAGGTGCCGCACGCGGTGGTCACGGTCTCCCTGGTGACGGCCACCATGCCGATGCTGTCGCGACTCGCCGCCGACGGTCGGCTTGACGACGTCCGCAGCGAGATCGTCTCCACCGTGAAGGTGGTGCTGGTGGCCATCGCCCCGATCGCGACCGCCATCGCCTGCCTGGGCACGACCGTGGCGGCGGTGCTGTTCTCGTACGGGGCGCTGGACGGGAACACCGCGAGCATCGGCTACACAGTGGCGGCGTTCGCGCCGGGGTTGTTGCTGTTCACCGTGCACTACTCGGTGCTGCGCGGTTTCTACGCCCAAGAAGACACCCGGACTCCGTTCCTGGTGCAGCTCGTCGTCAGCGGGGCCAACATCGCCGCCGCCGTGCTGCTCACCCGGGGCGCGCCCACCGACCAGGTGGCGACCAGGCTGGCCCTCGCCTACGGCGCCGCGTACCTGTTCGGCACCACGGTGTCCACGTTCGCGCTGGGACGTCGCCTCGGCGGGGGCGGGCTGATCGATCGGGCCATGACCGGCTTCTTGGTTCGGCTGACCGCCGCCTGCGCCGTGAGCGCGGTGGTCATGCTGATCACGCTGGCCGCCCTGGCCCGGCTCGACGTCGACCCCGCCGGCGACACCGGCGCGGTCGTCGCGCTGGTCGCCGCCGGGTCGACGGGGGCTGTTGCCTATCTGCTGGCTGCTCGGCTGCTCCGTCTGCGTGAGGTGCGGGAGCTGCTCCGTGCGGTGGCCCGCCGATGAGCGGCCGACCGTGACCGGCGGGGGGCCACCTCGTTAGCATGGGTGGCGCCGGTCAGGAAAAGGTCCTGCTGGCGACGGGGACGGACAGGGATGCGGGGTGCACGTTCAGACGCTCAGCGCCGGCGCACGACTCGCTGAGCGCTACCAGATCGAGGACCTGGTGGGGGAGACCCACCGGGCGCAGATGTGGCGTGCGCACGACGACGTCCTGAACCGCTCGGTGAGCGTCCAGGTGATCGGCAGCGACAGCCCCGCGGCCGATGCCTTCCTCACTGCCGCCCGCCGCGCGACCGCTGTGGACGACCCCCGCTTTCTGCGGGTTCTCGACGCCGCGTACGAGAACGGCTACGCCTACGTCGTGCGCGAATGGGCCTCGGGGGTCTCTCTCGACAACGTGCTCCGTGCCGGTCCGTTGTCGGCGGTGCGCTCGATCTCGCTCGTCCGTGAGGTCGCCGAAGCGGTTGCCAATGCCCACCGCGCCGGCGTTCAGCACGGGTGCCTGGACCCGGCCCGGATCCTCATCACCCACAGTGGAGCGGTCCGGCTGCTCGGCCTGGCCACCGACCAGGCGCTGAGCGCCCCCACCGAGGACGTCTCGGCAGCGGGTGAGTCCGGTCGGCAGGCAGACGTCAGTGCGCTTGGTGCGCTGCTGTACGCCTGCCTGGTGGCGCGATGGCCGGGTGCCCGCGACGTCGGGCTGCCGGTGGCTCCCACCGAGCACGGTCGGTTGCTGCGCCCCCGCCAGGTGCGGGCCGGGGTTGACCCGGCGACGGACGCGATGTGTGACCGGATCCTCGACATCAGCCAGCGGCACAACGGCGACAGCCCGCGCACCGCGGACGAGGTGGCTCGGGAGCTCGCTGCGCTGATCCCCGCCGACGAGACCACCGGCTCGTTCGCCGCCCCGCACGGTGAGGACGACCAGACCATCTCGTACGGGGTTCTGCCGACTGCGCCTGCGGTCGACGGTCCGCCGCCCGCTGTCCACAAGGTACCGCCGCCTCGTACGACGCAGCAGACGCCGGTCGCGACCGTCCCGCCGCCACCTGCACGCCGCCGCACCGGCGCGCGTCTGCTGGTGTGGCTGGCCATCGCCTTACTGGTCGCGCTGGCGGGGGTCTTCACGTTCCTGCTGGTACCACGGACCGACGTCGACCCGCCGGACGAGAGCGGGAGCGCCAGTGCGAGCACCACGGCGCCGGCGGAGACCTCGCGCCCGCTGGACATCGCCGGCGTCGAGGACTTCGACCCCCTCGGTGAGGATGGCGAGAACCCGGAGACCGTCGCCTTCACCTACGACGGTGACCCGTCGACGGCCTGGACGACCAGCGGCTACTTCAGTGAGCTGCAGCTGCAGAAGGAGGGGGTCGGTCTGCTGGTCGACCTCGGCAAGCCCCGCGAGGTCACCGGTGCGGACCTGCAGCTGGTGGGCCGTCCGACCGCGGTCGAGCTCTATGCCGCGCCCGGAGCATCCTCGCCGCCGACCGCCATTGACGGGCTCGACCTCATCGGCCAGGACGGCAAGGCCGGTACCGAGGTTTCGCTCGACGCGCAGCAGGCGGTCAGGACCCAGTACCTCGTCGTGTGGCTCACCTCGCTCCCGCAGGTCGAGACCGGAACCTGGAGGGGCTCGGTGGCCGAGGTGGTCGTGCGGGGATGATCGGGTGCCATGGCTGACCGGGAGCCGGCCGACCGGGAGCTCATGCAGCGCCATGTGGACGGCGACCCCGACGCCTTCGGCGAGCTGGTGAGCCGCCACCGTGACCGGCTGTGGGCCGTCGCCCTGCGCACGCTGCGCGATCCCGACGAGGCCGCCGACGCGCTCCAGGACGCGCTGGTGTCGGCCTTCAGACGAGCAGGCAGCTACCGCGGTGACGCCGCGGTGACCACGTGGCTGCACCGGATCGTTGTCAACGCCTGCCTCGACCGGGCCCGGCGTCAGGCCGTCCGCCGCGCCCAGCCGCTGCCCGACGACGACCACCATGGCGCGGCGGGGCTGTCCCCGACACCGCGTGACGCCGTCGAGTCCGTCGCCGAGGACACAGCTCGCCGCGACGCGGTGCTGACCGCGTTGCGGGAATTGGCTCCCGAGCAGCGAGCCGCCCTGGTCCTGGTCGACATGGAGGGGTACTCGGTCAACGAGGCGGCCCAGATCCTGGACTGCCCGGCCGGCACGGTCAAGAGCCGCTGCTCTCGCGGGCGGGCCCAGCTGCTGCCGCTGCTGGGCGCCTGGGCGCCGGGAGCTGCGGATCGGGCCGTGATGGAACCCATACCTGCCGAGGGACGTCCCAACCGTACGGCGTCGCGGCCGTCCCAGCCCGAGCAGGAGGTGACCTGATGCCCGCCCCGTACGGCCGCGACCACGCGACCCCCCAGCAGCTGTCGGACCTGCTCGAAGGGCTGCTCCCGCCCGCTGAGGACGCCACGCTCACGACCCACCTCGGGGGCTGTGAGCGGTGCCGCGGCGTGCGGGACCAGCTGAACGACCTGCCGGCCGTGCTGGCATCGGTCTCGATTCCCCCGATGCCCACAGCAGTTGCCTCCCGGCTGGACGACGCGCTGGCCGCCGAGTCGCAGCGGCGCGCCGACAGCAGCGGGACCAGCCCCGTCGTCGTACCTCTCGACTCCGCGCGCCGACCAGCACGCAACGACCGGGCGAGACGCTGGTTCGCCGGCGTCGCGGCAGCCGCCGCGGCCGTCGTCGGCGTGAGCGTGGCCGGAAACGTGTGGACGCAGGGTGGCGGCGGGGCCGACAGCTCGGGGGCCGCGACCTCGGACGCCGGGGGCAACGATGATGCCGGAGCCGGCGCCGAGGCTGGCGCCGCCGGTCCCACCGACCGGCGGGCGACGGTCCCCGAC
>JACCVL010000021.1 GCA_013698185.1 Nocardioidaceae bacterium | reverse complement strand
TCGACGAACTCGACGCTCATTCCGTGCGTCGCTGACTCCTCGACGGTGACGATCCCGCTGTCCCCCACGGTGTGCAGAGCCGTCGCGAGCACGGCACCGACCGTCTCGTCGTTGTTGGCCGAGATCGCCGCGACGCGAGCGTAGTCGTCCCGGCTGGCGACGGGGTGCGCGACCTGCCGCAGCCGGTCGACCAGCGTCGCGACCGCCAGGTCGACCCCGCGCTTGACCAACACCGGGTTCCCACCCTCGCCGATGGCCTTCATGCCCTCCCGGACGATCGCCTGGGCGATCACGGTGGCGGTGGTGGTGCCGTCGCCGACGATGTCGTTGGTCTTGATCGCGGCTTCCTTGACCAGCTGTGCGCCCATGTTCTCGAACTGGTCGCTCAGGTAGATCTCGCGGGCGATCGTGACACCGTCGTTGGTCACCACCGGTGACCCGGTGATCTTCTCGATGATGACGTTGCGACCCTTCGGCCCGAGCGTCGACTTCACCGCCTCGGCGAGCTGGTCGACACCGGACACCAACAGGCTTCTCGCCTCTTGGCTGAATCGCAGATCCTTGGCCATCAAAGTCCTCCTGGGGCGTTCCGGGTGGGAGTGGGTACGTCTGGAGCTAGGGAACGAGGATCGCCCGGCCCCGGACCTGGCCGGCGTCGAGGTCGTGCAGGGCTTCCACCGCATCGTCCAGGGAGTAGGTCTTGGTGTGCAGAGTGACCTTCCCCGCCTGGGCAAGAACCATCAGCTCGGCCAGCTCGTTGTAGGTGCCGACGATGTTGCCGATGATGTTGCGCTCGGTGGAGATCACGTCGAGGGTCGGAACCTTCAGCTCACCGCCGTAGCCGATGACGTAGTACGACCCCGCGGGCCTGGTCATCGAGAAGCCCTCGTTCTCGGCACCCTGCTCGGCGACGAAGTCGAGCACGACATCGGCGCCGAGCCCCTCGGTGAGGTCTTTCACCGCGTCGACGTGCGCGCCGTCGGCGACAACGGCCTCGTCGGCGCCCAGCTGCTCGGCGAGCTTGAGCGCGTCGGCGTTGCGGTCCACGACCACGATCCTGGTCGCGGTCAGCGCGCTGAGGCACTGCACGCCGATGTGTCCCAGCCCACCGGCGCCGATGACCACACAGGTGGTGCCCGGATACAGCAACGGCAGGGCCTTTCGTACGGCGTGGTACGCGGTGATGCCGGCGTCGGCCAGTGCCGCGACGTCCTTCGGCTGGGTCGAGGGGTCGAGCTTGATGCACGCCCGGGCGGAGGTGAGCAGGTACTCCGCCATGCCGCCGTCGTGGGACAGGCCGGGGAACGAGCTCTCGCTGCAGTGCATGTCCTGGCCGGCCCGGCAGGCACGGCACAGACCACAGGTCGGGGTCGGGTGCAGGATGACGGTGTCGCCGACCGCGACGTTCGTCACGGCGGACCCGACCTCGTGCACCCATCCCGCGTTCTCGTGGCCGATCGTGTAGGGCAGCGCCGGGTCCATCGCCTCGGCCCACTGGCCTTCGATGATGTGCAGGTCGGTGCGGCAGACTCCCGCCCCGCCGATCTTGACGACCACGTCGAACGGACCGCTGACGGTCGGCTCCGGCACCTCCTCGACAACCGGGTCCTGGTGGTAGTCGTGCAAACGTACGGCCCTCATCAGCTCTCCTCTTCCTGCTCGCCTTGCCCGATGGTTGCGTACCGTGCCCGGAGCTGACCTCGGCAGACCCCGCTGTTGGCCTCGACGCCGACCCGGGTCAGCCGGGCCCGCTGCAGATGCAGCGGGAGCGCATCGGCGCCCACCGCCGCTCCCGACTGGGTATCGACCAGCAGCGGTGAGTCGTCGCTGGACGGCAGCCCGAGCTCGGCGCGCCGTGAGCGCAGCCGCTCGCGGTCCGCCGATGGCGGCGCATCGCCCAGCGTGAGTTCGGCGAGGTCCTCCGCGGTCTTGCCGGCGGCCAACAGCGGGCGGCACACCCGGTCAGTCCCGGCGAGCACCGCCTTGCGGACGAAGTCGGCCCGGAGGTCGTCGAGCTCGCCAGCCGCGTAGCCATCGAAGGACTCCACGAAGCCCGACCGCGCCGCCACTCCGCCGTTGATCGCCTCGGAGGCGAAGTGGTCGTCGAGGACGACCTCGGTGCGACGCACGCCGTCCAGCTTGCTCACCGCGTCATAGGCGTCGGCGACCATCAAGAAGGCGAAGTTTGGCGCACAGAAGTACGTCGGCAGGCGCAGGTGGACGTTGGCGACGCCGTCGGCAGACAACGTGGACGACGCCACGAATCCGAGCGAGGTGACGGACTCGTCGAGCTCCGGGTCGCGCACCGCATCAAGTGCGGCGAGCACTTGGGCGGCGTCGGTCACACCGCAGCCCCGGCGTTCTCGACCAACACGGCATCCTCCTGGTCTGCCGGGGCGTCTTCTTGCAGCTGCAGCTCGGCCGGCACCTCGATGTCGTACAGCTTGGCCGCGTTCAGCCCGAGGATCTTCTTCTTGGTGTCGGTGTTCACCCGCGGGTAGTCGGAGAACTCGTCGCTGGGGTAGTCCCAGTCGACGAAGCCCTCGATCTGCCACTTGGGCTCCCAGATGCTGTAGTCGCTGCCGAAGGTCATCTTGTCCTCGCCGACCCAGAACAGCAGCTCGCCCATCACCTTGGCGAAGAACTTCGGCCGCGCGTGCATGAGCCCACCGATCACGACCGACAGACCGGCGTAGACGTTGGGCTCCTGCGTTGCCATGAAGCAGAAGTCCTCGATGCGCGGCAGCCCGACGTGCTCGACGATGAAGTTCAGGTCGGGGAAGTCGGTCGCGGCGTGGTCGACGTCGGAGACGTCGAACGCGTCCTTGTCCAGCGGCCAGATCGTCGGGCCCTTGTGGACGTGGACGTTCTTGATCCCGAGCTCCTGGCTCTTCTCCAGGAACCGGTACGCCTCGGGGTCCTTGAGCGTCCAGCCGCGGGACTCGTCCTTCCACTCCGCGGTGTAGAGCTTGACGCCCTTGGCGCCCCAGCG
>JACCVL010000270.1 GCA_013698185.1 Nocardioidaceae bacterium | reverse complement strand
TCGCTGCCCCGTCCCGGTAGGGCTGGACCACCGACGGCAGCAGCGGGCGTACGACGGCGGGCGGCGCCTGCGCGGTGGCGCGCCGACTGCGTCGCGCAGTCATCAGCCGCCATGGCCGGGCGAGCACCGACACCGCAGCCACGATCTCGTCCCACGCCTCCCGCGGTGCCTTCAGCAACAGCAGGCCCACTGCCCGCAGCACCGAGCCGAGCAGCAGCCGTACGTACTGGACTGGCAGCACAGCGCCCCGGCAGTTGGCCAGCAGCACGAACAGCGCCGCCGAGCGCTGCCCCCGCCGAGCCGACCCGGTGAGGGCACCCGGCGTGCGCAGGTCGCGGGTGGCGGCCTCGGCATGGAAGACCATCGCCGCCGGTGCCACCCGGACCTGCGACCCGGCGCGGGCCACCCGCCAACCGAGATCGAGGTCGTCGCCGAAGAGCGGCAGCTGAGGGGCGAGGCCGCCCAGGGCGGACCAGGTGGACCGTCGCACCAGTGCACCGGCGGTGCCCACGGCCAGCACCTGGCGGGGGTCGTCCCGCTGGCCCTGGTCAGGCTCACCGGGCTCGAGACCCGTCTCGCGGGCGCCCGTGCCGGCGATGGTCACCCCGACCTCGACCAGACGCCGCAGGGACGGCCACTCGCGGACCTTCGGGCCGACCACTGCGATCTCCGGGCCGGCGCCGGGTCCGGTCGCCTCGTGCAGCAGCCGTTCCAACGCCTCAGGCGCCGGCGCACAGTCGTCATGCAGCAGCCAGATCCACCCCCCCTCGGGAGGAGGCGAGTCGTGGTCGGCGAGCCGGTCGAGCGCATGGCTCACCGCGCCGCCGAAGCCGGTGTCGCGGTCGGCGGCGAACACCGATTCGGCCCCGAGCGCGGCGGTCAGCAAGGCGACGGAGTCATCCGTGCTCGCGGTGTCGACCGCGACCAACACATCGGGGTCCCGGGTCTGTGCCGCCAACGCCTCGAGCACCTGCGGCAGCCACCTGGCGCCGTCGTGGCTGACCAGGACCGCGGTCACATGCAACGGCCCAGCGGGGGTCGCAGCGGGCATTGCGGCAGACACGCAGGACCTCTCGCCGGACCGGACAGGGGCGGTCAGCGACCGCAGGACCGGCCCACCTTAGCGAGCGCGAATGACCGGTCGGCCGATCGGTGAGTCGGCGGTGACGGCGGGCGGAACCCCGCAAGCCCTGGTCACCCGTACGCTGCCTGCCGTGACAGCTACGACGTTCGAGCGGGCCGCGCTGGTCGTCAACACCGGATCGCGGGCCGGCGGCCGGGCCTTCGAGCGGGCCCGCGAGCGGCTGACGGCGCTGGGCGTGCCGCTGGTCGACTCCTTCCCGTTGCGGGACGCGGCCCGGCTGCCGGAGACGGTCACCGAGGTGCTCGGCAATGGCTGCGACCTGATGGTGCTCGGGGGCGGCGACGGGACCATGAGCGCCGTCGTCGACCAGCTGGTTGCTTCACCGGCGGTGCTCGGCGTGCTCCCGCTCGGGACCGCCAACGACTTCGCCCGCACGCTCGGCATCCCGTCCGACGTGGACGCGGCGTGCGCCACCATCGCCGCCGGCCGGGTGGTCGACGTCGACGTCGGCAGGGCCGACGACAACTACTTCGTCAACGTGGCGTCGCTCGGCCTGTCGGTGGCGGTCACCCGGGCGCTCAGCGCCGGGCTGAAGCGTCGGCTCGGATCGTTGGCCTACCCCGTCGCCACCCTGCGGGCGTACCGGGGGTTCGAGCCGTTCGCCGCACGGCTGGAGTTTCCCGACGGCGACCACCCGCCCATCGACGTCGGCGAAGCGATGCAGGTGGCGGTGGGCAACGGCCGCTACTACGGCGGCGGCAACGTGGTCTCTCCCGAGGCCGGCATCGACGACCAGCGTCTCGACGTGTACGTGATCGCTCGCGGCCAGGCCCGTGACCACGTCGCGATCGTGTCAGCGTTTCGCTCCGGCTCGTTCGTCGACCACCCGCTGGTGACCCACGTGGCGACGAGCGAGGTCGTGGTGCGTACCGACCCCCGGCGCGACATCAACATCGACGGCGAGGTGGTGTCGGCGACCCCTGAGGTGTTCCGGGTCGTTCGCAACGCGCTGCACGTCGTGGTGCCCCTGGACTCGACGGCGGCGACCCTGGACTCACCGGCTGCCTAGCGAAGCCTTGTGCGTCAGACGGCGCGCTTCTTGAGCTTGCGCCGCTCACGCTCCGACAGGCCGCCCCAGATGCCGAAGCGCTCGTCGTGCTGCAACGCGTACTCCAGGCACTCGGCCTGGACGTCGCAGGTGAGACACACCCGCTTGGCCTCCCGGGTGGAGCCGCCCTTCTCGGGGAAGAACGCCTCCGGATCGGTCTGGGCGCACAATGCGCGCTCCTGCCAATCCAACTCGTCTGCCTCGTCGTCTGCTTCGAGCACTACGAAGTCCGGCACGACATTCCTCCTCGACCCTGGATTCCCCACGATGTGTGTCGGTGAGATCGCGTAGCGTGACATTGGGCTCGCGGCCCGAGCGAAATCACTAGTAACGAACGACACAAGTGAAATTACATGCCTGTCGCTCCACCGGAGTCAAGCCAGCGGCTGGTATTGGGCCCGAAATACTGTCGATTTATCGGCTGAAGTCGTCCCCTGTGCCCCAGTTGCACCAACTGTCCCACTCCTGCTCGCCCGTGGCCGAACCCGGTCCCCTCTTGGTCACCGCCAGTCAGCACCGACACCCGGGTGCCACCACGTCGCCGGGAGGGGCCCTGGAACACTTCGCCCATGCGGGTGACGGTGGTGTCCGGAGGGGTCGGCGGAGCCCGATTCCTGCGCGGACTGCTGGCTGCGCTGGGCCCCGGGGACGACGTCACCGTCATCGGCAACACCGCCGACGACATCTGGCTGTTCGGGCTCAAGGTCTGTCCCGATCTCGACACCGTCATGTACACCCTCGGCGACGGCATCGACGAGGACCGCGGCTGGGGGCGGCGCGACGAGAGCTGGCGGGCCAAGGACGAGCTCGCGGCATACGGGGTCCAGCCCACCTGGTTCGGGCTCGGTGACCGGGACCTGGCCACCCACCTGGTGCGCACGCAGATGCTGCAGGCGGGCTACTCGCTGTCCGCGGTCACGGCCGCGCTGAGCCGGCGCTGGCTGTCGACGCTGCGCCCGGCAGTACGACTGCTCCCGATGTCCGACGACCGGGTGGAGACCCACATCGTGATCGACGACGGGCAGGGTCGGCGGGCGGTGCACTTCCAGGAGTACTGGGTCCGGCTGCGCGCGCAGGTCCCGGCGCACGAGGTGGTGGTGGTCGGCCAGAGCGAGGCGACCCCGGCGCCCGGGGTGCTGGCGGCGGTGGCCGGGTGCGACGTGCTGCTGGTGCCGCCGTCCAACCCGGTGGTCTCGGTGGGCACAGTGCTGGGGATCCCTGGGGTTCGCGCCGCGGTGCAGTCGACACCCGCGCCGGTCATCGGGGTGTCACCGATCATCGGGGGCGCTGCGGTGCGGGGCATGGCCGACCAGCTGCTCCAGGCCATCGGCGTGGAGGTGTCGAGCGCCGGCGTCGCCGGCTGGTACGGGGCGCGCACAGCCGGCGGCGTGCTCGACGGCTGGCTGCTGGACACCCGAGACGCGGCCGGCGCCGGGGCGGTCGAGGCGGCGGGCATCCGGGCCAAGGCCGTGCCGCTGTTGATGCGCGACCTCGAGGCGACGACCGCCATGGCGCAGGCGGCACTGGACCTCGCCGGCGATGTCGCCCGATGAGGCTCACCGTCCAGGCGCTGGGCGTGCTGCCGGACCTGGCCGCGGGTGACGACCTGGTCGACCTGCTGCTCGCGGCGTGGCCGGACGGCCCGCTGGACGGTGACGTCCTGGTCGTCTCCAGCAAGGCGGTCGCCAAGGTCGAGGGCCGCACCCTGCGGGCGGACCGCGATGACGTCGTCGCCGCCGAGACCGACCGGGAGGTGGCGCGGCGCGGCGATCTGCGGGTCGCGCGCACGCGGCACGGTCTGGTCCTCGCGGCGGCGGGAGTCGACGAGTCGAACACGGCCGCCGGCACCGTGGTCGCCCTGCCCCTCGACCCCGACGCGTCGGCCCGGGGACTCCGCAGCGAGCTGGCCACCCGGACCGGTCGCAACGTCGCCGTTGTCGTCACCGACACCGCGGGGCGGCCCTGGCGCACCGGCCAGACCGACATCGCCATCGGAGTTGCCGGTCTCGAACCGCTGCGTGACCTCGCTGGGGAGCCCGATGCCTGGGGCCGGCCGCTGGTCGTCACCGCACCGGCGGTGGCCGACGAGCTGGCGGGCTCCGCCGGGCTGGTGCTGGCCAAGGCTGCCCGAACGCCCGGAGCCGTCGTGTCCGGGCTGGCCCGGCTCGTGCTGCCGCCCGGTGAGCACGGGCCGGGTGCTGCTGCGCTCGTCCGCCC
>JACCVL010000258.1 GCA_013698185.1 Nocardioidaceae bacterium | reverse complement strand
GCGCCGGCCCCCGCCGAGCGCGCGGCCTCGACGCCGGCACGGCTGTCCTCCAGCACCACCGCGTCGGCTGGCTGGACCCCGAGCGCGGCCGCCGCCTGGAGGTATCCGTCGGGCGCGGGCTTGCCTTCGGCGATGTCGTCGGCCGTGATGAGCACGGGGGGCGGGTCGATGCCTGCCGCCCGTAGCCGAGCGGTGGCCAGCGCTTTCGAGCCCGACGTGACGACCGCGCGGCGGCCGTCGGGGACGCTCATGATGAGGTCGCGAGCCCCTGCGACCGCGGTCACCTGCGGCGCGTCGTCGAGCTCGTAGGCATTGATCGTCGCCAGGGCGCGTTCCCGGTCGTCCGCCCCGATCAGCTGCGCCACCGAGTCGCTGGCCCGGCGACCGTGCACCATGGACGGCACCGTCTGCGGGTCCAGGCCGTACGCCTCGGCCCAGCGTCGCCACGCCCGGGTGACGCTGGCGTCGGAGTCGACCAGCACCCCGTCGCAGTCAAAGAGCACGGCGTGACACGGCAGCTCGTCGGCACCCATGTGCTGATCCTGCCCTGTTCGGCGTCAACGGGCTCAGCAGGCCTCGGCTGGTATTCTGAGGCTGGTTGTGAACGCCGTGCGGGAGAGCTGGTCGGCAGCCCGTCGACAGCGCCGAAGGGGCAATCCCTCCCCGGAACCTCTCAGGCACCAGGACTGCACGGACGAGACCATCTGGAGCCTCCGGGCGACAGAGGGGAGGGACGTTCTGTCGCCCGTCCCGACCCCACGGAGTGCCTGATGTCGGACAACCCCTCGCTGCCAGCCCTCGACCGCGCCGACGCCTTTGTGCGCCGCCACGTCGGCCCCGGCGCCGACGAGATCGCCTCGATGCTCGCCGTGGTCGGCTACGACAGCCTGCCCGCGCTGATGGAGGCCGCGGTCCCAGCGGTGATCCGTGGCGACGCGGCGGCCGAGACCGTGCCGCTGCCGGCACCGTCAACCGAGCGGGACGCGCTGTCCCGGCTGCGTACGACGCTCGGCGCCAACCGGCCCGGGGTGGCGATGATCGGGCTTGGATACCACCCCACGGCCACTCCGGCAGTGGTGCGGCGCAATGTGCTCGAGGACCCGTCCTGGTACACCGCGTATACCCCTTATCAACCGGAGATCTCCCAAGGCCGCCTCGAGGCCTTGCTGAACTTCCAGACGATGATTGGCGACCTGACCGGGCTGCCGACGGCAAATGCGTCGCTACTGGACGAGGCCACCGCCGCCGCCGAAGCCGTGATGCTCAGCCGCCGAGGGCTGCGAGGTGCTGCCGGGACGGCTCCGGTGGTGGTCGACTCCGACCTGCTGCCGCAGACCAGGGCCGTCCTCCACACCCGGGCGGCGGCGATGCGCATCGAGCTCGCCGAGACCGACCTGGACAACGGCCTGTCGGACGGGCCGCTGTCCACCCTGGTGATCGCCTATCCAGGTGCGTCCGGTGCTGTGCGCGACCCGCGGGAGCTGATCGAGCAGACCCACGAGCGCGGTGGGCTGGTCGTGGTGGTCGCCGACCCCCTTGCCCTGTGCCTCCTGGAGTCGCCGGGCGCGCTCGGCGCAGACGTCGTGGTCGGCTCGGCCCAGCGTTTCGGCGTCCCGATGTGGTACGGCGGGCCCCACGCCGGTTTCATGGCGGTGCGCGAGGGGCTGCAACGGCATCTGCCCGGGCGCCTGGTCGGTGTGTCCGTCGACGCGGCCGGCCGGCCGGCGTATCGGCTGGCTCTTCAGACCCGCGAACAGCACATCCGTCGAGACAAATCGACGTCCAACATCTGCACCGCCCAGGTGCTGCTGGCGGTCGCCGCCTCGATGTACGCGGTCTTTCACGGTCCAACAGGGTTGACCGCCATCGCCCGCAGGGTGCACCGCTACGCCGCCGTGCTCTCCGCCGGGCTGCGGGCCGGTGGTGTCCAGGTGGTCTCCGACACCTTCGTCGACACGGTGACTGCCCGGGTGCCCGGCCGGGCCGCCGCCGTCGTTGCCGCCGCCAGGGCCAGCGGGGTCCACCTGCGCGGTGTCGATGCCGATCACGTTGGGATCAGCACCAACGAGCTCACCACCCCCGAGCATCTGCGGACCGTCTGGGTGGCATTCGGTCTCGACGACCCCGACCTGGACGCGCTCGACACGTCGACCAGCGACGCTCTTCCTCACGGGCTGCTGCGCGAGACCCCGCTGCTGACCCACGAGGTCTTCCACCGGCACCACTCGGAGACGGAGATGCTGCGCTACCTGCGTCGGCTGTCCGACCGTGACTACGCCCTCGACCGGGGCATGATCCCGCTCGGCTCGTGCACGATGAAGCTCAACGCGACGACGGAGATGGAGCCGCTGTCGTGGCCCGAGCTGGCCGACCTGCACCCGTTCGTGCCCGCCGCGGACGCCGACGGTGCGATCGCGCTGATCGCCGAGCTGGAGCAGTGGTTGGCCGACGTCACCGGCTACGCAGCCGTGTCGGTGCAGCCCAACGCCGGGTCACAGGGGGAGCTGGCGGGGCTGATGGCGATCCACGCCTACCACCTCGACCGGGGCGACAGCGATCGCGACGTGTGCCTGATCCCCTCCTCTGCGCACGGGACCAACGCGGCCTCGGCGGTGATGGCCGGGATGCGCGTGGTCGTCGTCAACGCCGACAGTGCGGGCAGCGTCGACCTCGGCGACCTGCGGGCCAAGTGCTCCGAACACGCCGACACCCTCGCCGCCGTCATGGTCACCTACCCATCGACGCACGGGGTGTACGAGGACGGGATCACCGAGCTGTGCCAGGTGGTGCACGCCCACGGTGGCCAGGTGTATGTCGACGGCGCCAACCTCAACGCACTGGTCGGGCACGCGAGGCCGGGGGCATTCGGCGGCGACGTGTCGCACCTGAACCTGCACAAGACGTTCTGCATCCCGCACGGCGGCGGTGGCCCCGGAGTCGGTCCGGTCGCCGTGCGCGAACACCTGGCGCCGTTCCTGCCCAGCCACCCCGGACACCCCGACCCCGACCGGCGCGCCGGCGTCGGTCCGGTCAGCGCCGCTCCGTACGGCTCGGCGGGCATCTTGCCGATCCCGTGGCTGTACCTGGCGATGATGGGAGCCGACGGGCTGCGCGAGGCAACGAGCGTCGCGGTGCTGGCGGCCAACTACGTCGCCGCGCGGCTCGGTGAGCACCTCCCGGTGCTGTACACCGGCGCGCACGGCCTGGTGGCCCACGAGTGCATCCTCGACCTGCGGGAGCTGACCAAGCGCAGTGGCGTCACCGTCGAGGACGTGGCCAAACGGCTGGTGGACCACGGGTTCCATGCGCCGACGATGAGCTTCCCCGTCGCCGGCACGTTCATGGTCGAACCGACCGAGTCCGAGGACCTCGCTGAGATCGACCGCTTCTGCACCGCGATGATCGCGATCGTGGCTGAGATCCACGACGTCGCCGACGGCCGCGTCGCCCTCGCCGACAGCCCGCTGCGCCACGCGCCGCACACGGTCGCAGCGGTGACAGGTGACTGGGACCGCGCCTACAGCCGTACGCAGGCGGCGCTGCCGGGGGGCGGACATGGCCAGGACAAGTACTGGCCGCCGGTCGGGCGGATCGACCAGGCCTACGGCGACCGCAACCTGGTGTGCGCCTGCCCGCCACCTGAGGCGTTCGAGTAAGCGCGACCCGGGAGCCGCTTGGGCACCTGGTCCGCGGCGTCAGACCAGATCGACGCTGATCACCGGTTTGCTGGTCGGCCGTTCGGAGCCGCCCTCCGGCTCCACGGTGAGCGCCACGGAGTCGGCGTTCTTGATGCCCTTGACCAAGCGGGTGGTCGGCTCGGTCAGGTCCTCGCCGCCCATCACGCCGAGTGACTGCACACCCGCGGACCCGACAGCCCACATCTGATAGCTGGTGCCCGACTTCAACGGCGGGACGCCGTGCATGACGACGACCGCCCGGTCCAGCGAGTCCGAGGCGATCACCTTGACCCGGGTGCCGCCACCGAGCCGCTCGGAGGTGGTGCTGGCGTCGTTCGCGGCCAGGACGGCCGCCTGCTGCTCCTGCTGGTTCTGCTCGTCCGCGAAGCGGTCGTGCTCTGCGAGGTAGACGCCGAAGAGACTCACGACAGCCAGCGCGGAGGCAGCGGCGACCAGCATCGGCATCCGCCGGCGCCAACGGTCGCGTCGCTGCAGCGGAATCACCCGGCGCTCCTGGGTGGTACGGCTGACCTCGTCGAGCACGGCGGTGCGCAGCCGCGGGGGAGGGGCGACCGCGACCGCGCTGCCGAGCCGCTCGGCAGTCTCATGGAAGCCCACCAGCTCGTCAGCGCACATCGGACAGCTAGCGAGGTGTGACTCGAAGGACACCTGTTCGATGTGGTCGAGCGCATCCAGGGCGTAGGCGCCCACCATGGCATGCATCTCGGCGCTCATGCGGCTACTCCTAGGCAGTCACGCAGACGGATCAGGCCGTCGCGCATACGGGTCTTGATGGTGGCGGGGTTGACCTTGAGCAGCGCAGACACGTTGGAGTAGGTATGGCCACCGTAGTAGGCCAGCGTGACTGCCTCGCGTTGGAGCTCTGTGAGCGATCCCAAGCAGCGACGGACCTGTTCGTGCTCGAGGCGGACCATCACCGCACTCTCGACGACATCGGTGTCGCGGCCCCCGGACCAGTCGTAACGGGCTTCACGGTTTGTGCTGGCCTGATCGTGGCGGACCACGTCGACCGCGCGGCGGTGTGCCACCGTGAGCAGCCAGCTCTTGGCCGACCCACGGTCGGGGTCGTACCGGCCAGCGGTGCGCCAGACCTGCAGGTAGACCTCCTGGGTGATCTCCTCGGCGCGGGCGGGATCCCGGACGACGCGGCGGGCGAGACCGTGCACTGCAGCACTGGTGCGGTCGTAGAGCGCCGCGAACGCGGCCTCGTCACCCTTGGCAACCCGGACCATCAGCGTCGAGAGCGGAGTCTCGGGCACGCCAGCACCCTCCACCGGCAGTGGAGTGGGCTCAACCATCGGCGTTGTCCTCTCTGCTCGTCGGGCACGCACCGACGGTGCCTGTCGGGCTCGTCCGTCAGTTGTTCGGCGCCTGTTCACGCGTGGATGGGTGTCCAGTGTGCAGGTTCACGTCTCACCGGCTGCCTGTGCATCGCGCAAGACCGCCGCCGAGGTGGCCCAGTCGGCGTGAAAGACGGTGACGCCACCCTCGCGCAAGGCGTCGAGCACGCCGACGTCGTCGTCGACCACCACGGCGACCCGCGCCGTCGTCGCCAGCCGGCGCACGAGCTCGGGCTTGAGCACCCGGGCCGGCCGCCCATCGCCGTCCCCGCGGTGCAGCACCGGCCCGTCGGGGAGATCGTGTCGGCGCAGCCACTGCTCGGTCACGTCGCGGTATCGCTCCGGGCGGCCGGTCAGATAGACGATGCGGTGACGCCGGGCGAGCTCGGTGGCCACCGCGAACCCTTCGGGCAGCAAGGGGTCGTCAGCCATGGTGGCGAAGAAGGCGCCCCAGTCCTTGGGGCGTCGCCGCAGGTGCTGCAGCCGATGGTCGACGCCGGCCAGCACGCCGTCGAGGTCGAGCACGGCGATCGGGCGTGGATCGGAGCCCGGGGGAGCGGTCACGATGCGCTGGCGATGGCGGAGCCGGTGCGCGTCTTGACCAGTCGCAGCTGGGCGGGGATGCGTTCGCGCACGGCGTCCACGTGCGACACGACACCGACGACGCGTCCGCCGTCTCGCAGCCGGTCGAGCTCATCCATCACCTCGTCGAGGCTGTCAGCATCGAGCGATCCGAAACCCTCGTCGACGAAGATGGTCTGCAGCTGGGTGCCCCCGCACTCGTAGCCGACGACATCGGCCAGACCGAGGGCGAGGGCGAGCGAGGCCTGGAACGTCTCGCCGCCGGACAGGGTCGACGGCTCCCGTACCTCGCCGGTCCATTCGTCGCGCACTCGGAGCCCGAGCCCGCCAGCCGCCGCGCGACGGTCGCCGGCGGTCTTGTCGACGGTGTGCTCGAGGGCGTAACGGCCCGACGTCATCGGTACAAGCCGCTCGTTGGCAGCGGCCACCACCTGCTCGAGCCGGGCCGCCAGCACGTACGACGACAGCGACATGTGCAGGGTGTTGTCCCCGGACTTGCCCTCGGCCAGCGCGGCGAGCCCGGCAGTGACCTCTTGGGTGCGGCGCAGCGGCTGCCACTCGGCGAGCCGCGAGCTCAGCGCGGCGCTCAACTCGTCCAGGCGAGCCGCTGAGTGCTGGGCGGTGCTGAGGTCGCCACGGTGACCGTCGTGCAGCTGCTCCGCGGACCTCTCCGCCGCGGCGAGGGCGTCGAGGTCAGGGGTCGCCGCGGCCAGAGCTGCCACGACCTGGGGGTCGGCGAGGACCTCGGCGTCCCGGTCGGCTTGGTGGCTCCGGCGTTCGAGTCCGCCGTGCAGCTGCTCGCGGGTGGCCTCGTCGAGGGCGGCAGACTGCGCTGACTCGGCGTCGGCGAAGCCGTGTCGGCGTGCCGACCGATCCGCCCGCTGGCGCGCTGCGGCGTGCACCGTGCGCGCTGAGCACAGCTCCGTCACGGCGGTAAGCGCCGCCCCGACGACCTCACCGCAGCGTCGGGTGTGCCCCTGGCAGCCGTCGATGTCGAGGCTCTCGCCGAGGGCGTCGACCAGGCCGGAGCGCAGATCCGAGGCCGCCGTGCGCCCGGCGGCGACCTCGGCGGCGAGAGCACAACTGCGCCGCACGGAGCTGTCCAGTCGCTCGGCGGCCAGCCGCTGGTCCTGCTCAGCCTCAGCGAGGCGGCTCTGCGACTCAGGCAGACGAGCGCGGGCGGCAGCGGCAGCGGACAGCTGCGCGGTCAGCTCGTCGACTGCGGCAGCTGTCTCTGCCGGGGTGTGGTCGCCTGCGGCGGCTCGGAGCCGGGCCACCTCACCACCGACTTCGACGACGACGGCGTCGGCGTCCGCGCGGCGCTTCTCGGCTGCGGTCTCGTGCTGCTGTGCCGTGATCTCGGCGGACTCGTCGGCGTGGTCGTCGTCGGGCGCAGCCGGTGCCGGGTGGGTGGTGGAGCCGCACACCGTGCAGGGTGCGCCGCCGACCAGCCCGCGGGCCAGCTCGGCCGCCGCACCGGCAAGTCGCCGCCGGGAGACGGTGCGGCGGGCATCGGCAGCCGTCAGGTATGCCGCGAACGCCTCGCGAGCCGCGGTCTCGGCGGCCCGGAGCCTGCGCTCCGCCACCGGCAGCAGATCGGCGGCCTCGGCCTGCCTGCGCGCGGCCGGCACGGCCAGCGCCAGGTGGTCATGAGTGGCGTCGAGACGCTGGTCGGCGCCGATCGACGCGCGCAGGGCAGCGA
>JACCVL010000229.1 GCA_013698185.1 Nocardioidaceae bacterium | reverse complement strand
GGCCGTGGGTCAGAGCGGCCACCCGCACCAGCGGGTGCCCGGCGGTGGCGAGCACGATCTGCCGGTCGGACGGCGCCCGGAGCGGCGGCGCATCGACGACGCCGATATCGCGGTCGGCGGTGACCGTCGCCGACACGACGTGGACCGCGGGTACGGCAGGGGTCGCCGCCGGGTCGACCGGCGCGGGTCCCTCTTCGACGCCGCGGTGCTGGCTCGCCGCGGTCAGCTCACGGCGAAGCGCGCGCACCTGCGCGAGCAGGCCCAGGACGCCGACCAGGGCCAGCAGCGCGAGCACGCCGACCACGACGACGGTGGTGGTCAGCAGTCCAGACATGGCGGTGACGATACCGGCGCGGCGCAGGTCGAGTCTTCAGGGTTATGGCTCAGAGTCGTCCAGGACCTGACGCAGCCGCTCGGCCCGGTCGGCGTAGGCCGCCTCAGCTCCCCGGCGGGTGGGGTGGTAGTAGCGCCGACCGGCCACGTCGTCCGGCGCGTACTGCTGGGCGACGACACCGCGCGGGTCGTCGTGGGCGTAGCGGTAGCCCTGTCCGTGCCCGATGTCGCTGGCACCGCTGTAGTGGGCGTCGCGAAGGTGCGGCGGGACCGGGCCGGCCCGACCGGCGCGTACGTCGGCAAGTGCGGCGTCGATGGCAGTGATGACGGCGTTGGACTTCGGGGCCAGGGCGAGGGCGATGACGGCCTGGGCGAGCACGAGGCGACCTTCCGGCCAGCCGATGAACGCGACCGCGTCCGCGGCGGACACCGCCGTGGGCAGCGCCGTGGGGTCGGCCAGGCCGATGTCCTCGCTGGCGAGGATGACCAGTCTGCGGGCCAGGAACCGCGGATCCTCCCCCGCTTCGACCATCCGGGCCAGGTAGTGCAGGGCCGCGTCGACGTCGGAGCCGCGCACCGACTTGATCAGTGCCGAGGTGACGTCGTAGTGCTGGTCCCCAGCCCGGTCGTAGCGGACGGCGGCCCGGTCCACGGCCAGCGCCGCGACGTCGACGTCGATCACGGTGCGGCCGCGAGCCTGCGCCGCGTCGGCGGCCGCCTCGAGGTAGGTCAGGGCGCGGCGACCGTCTCCGCCGGCGAGCCGGACCAGATGCTTCAGCGCCGCCGGCTCCATGCTGAACGCGCCGGCCAGACCCCGCTGGTCGGCCATCGCCTCGGTCAGCACCGCGGCAACGTGCTCGTCGCCGAGCGGCTGCAAGGTCAGCAGCAGCGAGCGGGACAGCAGCGGCGAAATGATCGCGAAGTGCGGGTTCTCGGTGGTGGCAGCCACCAGCGACACCCATCGGTTCTCCACCCCGGGGAGCAGGGCGTCCTGCTGGGCCTTGGAGAACCGGTGCACCTCGTCGACGAACAGCACGGTCTCGCGCCCGCCGCGCGTCAGGGCCCGACGGGCGGCGTCGATGACGGCACGAACCTCCTTGACACCGGCAGAGACCGCCGACAGCTCGACGAAGTCTCGGCCGGTGCTGTGACTCAGCACCGCGGCAATGGTGGTCTTGCCGGTGCCCGGCGGCCCCCACAGCACCACCGACATCGGCCGGTCTGCCTGGACCAGCCGGCGCAGCGGTGAGCCGTCGGCGAGCAGGTGGTCCTGGCCGCGCAGCTCGTCGAGCGTTCGCGGTCGCATGCGTACGGCCAGCGGCGCGGACGCATGCTCGGCATCGCTCAGGCTGCCGCTGCCGGGCCCGCCCGCACGCCCCGGGGTCCGCACCGCGGACGGCTCGACGTCGAACAGGCCCTCCTCGTCCATCGTCATCGCGACTCGACGAACATGTCGGTGAAGTTGGGCATCCCCCGCACCGCATTGATCGTCATCCCGCCCACCCGGGATCCGTGCATGAGCGCCTTGCCGGCGTAGCCGACCGGGATCGCGGGGTAGTAGGTCTGCTGGATGTAGCGGTCCAGCCGGCCCCAGGCATCGGCCGGCTCGGAGTCCGAGCCATCGTTGGAGATGTCGCGGATCATGGCGTCCACGTCGGGCCGGTCGAGGAAGGAGGGATTGCGGACGCCGTCGAGCTTGATGAGTCCACCGGCCCACTGCTCGGGGAACCACAGCGATCCCGACGGCCAGTCCGCGCACCACTCACCGGTGCGCATGTTGACCGGCGCGCTGGGGTCGGCGGACACCGCAGCACCGTCCGCCTGGTCCGCGGGCACCGCGGTCACGGTGAAGCCGGCCTTCTCCAGAGCTGTCGCCACCACCTCACGAGCGGCGCTGGCGTCGGGGTTGTCCTGCTCGTAGGCGAACCGCAGCTCGAAACCGATCTCATCGGCGTTCTCCAGCAGGTCGCGCGCGGCCTCCGGATCCGTCCTCGCCCCCGCGTTGCCCAGGACGTCGTAGTCGACTCTGCCGTTGGTCGACGGCGGCAGGATGGTGGTGGCGGGGATCCGGGTGACCCCCTCGATGTGGTTCTGCGCCCGCCAGTACTGGCGGTAGGGAAAGGCCAGCCCGATGGCCTTGCGCACGTCGAGGCTGGTGATCGTGCGCATGTCGAGGTACCACAGGTACGTGCAGGGAGCCGACCCGGTGACCACGCGCGCGCTCAGCTCGTCGTCCAGTGTCGTGAGCGGATAGTTCTCCGGTTGGACGTCGGTGTAGCTCGCCGTCGTCTGCGCCTCGTCGA
>JACCVL010000191.1 GCA_013698185.1 Nocardioidaceae bacterium | reverse complement strand
CGGCTACGACGCCCGGCACGGCTCGGCGCAGTTCGCCACCGATACCGCCGAGATCGTCCAGGGCGCCGGCGGCGAGGCGCTGCTGCTGCCCGGCCCGCTGCCGACGCCCGTGCTGGCCTACGCCGTACGGGCCCTGGACTGCGACGCCGGGGTGATGGTCACCGCCTCGCACAACCCGCCGCAGGACAACGGCTACAAGGTCTACCTCGGCGACGGCAGCCTGATCGTGCCGCCCGCCGACGAGCAGATCGCCGCGGCGATCGACCGCGCCGCGGCGGTGCCGGTTGGGCAGCTGCCCCGTTCGGCGTCCTACCAGCGGCTGGGCGAGCAGGTGCGCGCCGGCTATGTCGACGCCGTCCTGCGCACCGTCGACGACGGCCCGCGTGCCCTGCGGCTGGTGCACACGTCCCTGCACGGCGTCGGCGCTGCCACCGTCGACGAGGTGCTCGCGCGGGCCGGGTTCAGCGACCGCCACGTCGTGCCCGAGCAGTCCGAGCCAGACCCCGACTTCCCGACCGTGGCCTTCCCCAACCCCGAGGAGCCCGGCGCAATGGACCTGGCGCTGGCCCGGGCGGTGACGGTCAACGCCGATCTGGTCGTGGCCAACGACCCCGACGCGGACCGCTGTGCCGTCGCGGTGCCGGACCGGCTGCTGCGCGGGCAGTGGCGGATGCTGCACGGCGACGAGGTCGGGGCGCTGCTGGCCGACGCCGTGCTGGCATCCGGGCGCACCGGGACGTACGCCGCCACGATCGTGTCCAGCTCGCTGCTGGGCCGGCTGGTGGCCGAGCACGCCGGGGCCGGTGCGGACGTCCGTCATGCCGAGACGCTGACCGGCTTCAA
Organism: Nocardioidaceae bacterium; assembly: GCA_013698185.1. Lineage (GTDB taxonomy): Bacteria > Actinomycetota > Actinomycetes > Propionibacteriales > Nocardioidaceae > JACCVL01. The sequence goes on along the minus strand of JACCVL010000191.1, from coordinate 1,233 downwards.
GTGGCTCACCAAGGTCGACGGCCTCGCCTACGCCTATGAGGAGGCGCTCGGCTACTGCGTGGCACCCGACCTGGTGCGCGACAAGGACGGCATCAGTGCCACCCTGCTCGTCTGCGACCTGGCGGCCCGGCTGCGCGCCGAGGGACGCACCCTCGTCGACCGGCTCGACGAGCTGGCCACCCGGCACGGGTTGCACGCCACCGACCAGCTGTCGGTACGGGCGAGCGACCTGTCGTTGATCGCCGCCGCCATGACGCGGCTGCGGGCCGGAGCGCCCACGGTGCTCGGGGGCTTGGGCGTCGAGCGGGTGGACGACCTGGCTGACGGCTCGGTGGACACCACCGGTCTCGCGCCGACCGACGGGGTCCGGCTCACGCTGGCCGAGCGTGGCCGGGTGGTGGTCAGGCCATCGGGCACCGAGCCGAAGCTCAAGGCCTACCTCGAGGTGGTCGTGGCGGTAGAGCACGCCGGGGCCGGCCCGGCCGTCGACGACCCGGCCGCCGCCGTGCAGGCGGCCCGCATCGCCGCCGCCGGCCGCCTGGACGCGATCAAGTCCGACCTGGCCGCCCACCTGCGCCTCTGAGCGCTGGCCCACCGGGAGTTGGGCTTCTCTAGACTGCCTCGCGTGACGACGCTGCTGTCGGAGGCCGCCAGCCCCGAGTCCGCCCTGCGGCGGTTCCTGTCCGGGCTGCCCGGCGTCGACCAGGTGGGCGCCGAGGCTCGGGCGGCCATGCTGTCGACCCGCTCGATCAAGACGTCGGCCAAGGCGTACGCCCTCGACCTGGCCATCGCCATGGTCGACCTGACCACCCTCGAGGGTGCCGACACCCCCGGCAAGGTGCGGGCGCTGGCGGCAAAGGCACTGCGGCCCGACCCCACCGATGCGACCTGCCCGTCGGCGGCCGCCGTCTGCGTCTACCCCGACCGGGTGGCCACCGCCCGGGAGGCGGTCGGCGACCGGCTGCACGTGGCCAGCGTCGCCACCGCGTTCCCGTCCGGTCGGTCCTCTCTCGTGGTCAAGCTGCGTGACACCGCCGACGCGATCGCCGCCGGCGCCGACGAGATCGACATGGTCATCGACCGCGGGGCGTTCCTCACCGGGCAGGTGCAGGAGGTCTTCGACGAGATCGTGGCAGTCAAGGAGGTCTGCGCGGCCGCCGGCTCCGGCGCCGACCGGCCGGTCCACCTCAAGGTGATCCTCGAGACCGGCGAGCTGGCGACCTACGACAACGT
>JACCVL010000215.1 GCA_013698185.1 Nocardioidaceae bacterium | reverse complement strand
GCGGCCAGCTGGCCGAGGTCGGCGGGAGCCGGCCGAGCCACATCCGGCCTCGCCAGCACCAGGGCGGCCAGGGCATCGTCGTCCCAGCCGCGCAGCGCATCGGCGAGGGTGCGCACCGCAGGTGAGGTGCTGCTCGAAGGGGGCGACATCGACTCCACGGTACGGGGGCGAGCGGCGCCCGGCTGCCGGCGCAGTCGGGGGCGTACGGCAGGCTGGGCTGCACGGGACTGGGCGGCGTGGGGGAGGGTGCGCGGATGGCGACCATCGAGGCGATTGGGCTGGCCAAGAGGTATGGCAGCAAGCAGGCCGTGGAGGGGCTGTCGTTCCGGGTCGACCCGGGCAGTGTCACGGGGTTTCTCGGACCCAACGGGTCCGGCAAGTCCACGACGATGCGGCTGATGCTGGGGCTCGACAACGGTGCGGGCAGCACCACGTTCGACGGTCAGCCGTTCCGCTCGCTGACCGAGCCCATGCGCCACGTCGGTGCGCTGCTGGAGGCCAAGCCGTTCCATCCGACCCGCAGCGCTCGCAACCACCTGCGGCTGCTCGCCGCCGCCAACGGCATCGCCGACTCGCGATGCGACGAGGTGCTCGAGCTGGTGGGCCTGAGCTCAGTGGCCAAGGGCAAGCCGAAGAAGTTCAGCCTCGGCATGGGCCAGCGCCTGGGCATCGCCGCCGCCCTGCTCGGAGACCCGCACACCCTGATCCTCGACGAGCCCGCCAACGGCCTCGACCCACAGGGCATCCAGTGGTTGCGCGCTCTGCTCAAGGACCTGGCCGGTGAGGGCCGATCGGTCTTCGTGTCCAGCCACCTGCTGGCCGAGATGGCGCTGATGGCCGACCGACTCGTGGTCATCGGGCGTGGCAGGCTCATCGCGAGCGGGCCGGTCGAGGACTTCATCAAGTCCTCGCGCAGCAACGCGATCGTGCTGCGCAGCCCCGACATGGACCGGCTCGGTTCCGCACTCGGCGACCGTGGCGGGCTGGTCCAGCACCAGGCCGACGGGTCGTTCGTTGTGACCGGCATCGACCGGGAGCAGATCGGTGACATGGCACACGAGCTCAACGCCCGGCTGCACGAGCTCCGCAGCCGCGAGGCGACGCTGGAGGAGGCCTTCCTCGAGGCGACGGGCATGAGCGAGGAGTACGTCGGTCAGGCCGGCAGCCTCAGCGGTCCGCCCGGCAGCCACCAGGCCGACCAGCCGGGGGGCCCCCGATGACCGCGGCCCTGCGCTACGAGTGGCGCCGCCTGCTCACGCTGCGCTCCACATACTGGTTGATCGCGGTCTCGGTGGTCATCGCGGCGACCCTGTCCAGCCTGATCGCGTGGGGTTTCTCCGGGCTGGACATCGCCAGCGAGGGCGCCGGATTCGTGCTGGCCGCCATCGCCACCCAGGGTGCTGGAGCCGGGTTCGCGCCCCTGCTGATCGCCTATGTGATGAGCATCTTCGGCATTTTGACCTTCGGCCACGAGTACCGCCACGGCATGATCCGGGCGACGCTGACCGCCGTCCCGAGCCGGCTGGCCGTCTTTGCCGCCAAGGCGCTGCTGACGGCGGCGGTGGCCGGGGGGACGGCGCTGCTGTGCACCGCCCTCGGTCTGGTGGCGGCGAGGATCTTCTTCGCCGACATGGCGATGGCCGGTGACGACCTGGTGCAGATCCTGCTGGGGGTGACGCTGTACACGGCCATGTTCGCGCTGGTCGGCCTCGCGCTGGCCGCGATCTTCCGCAACCAGGTGGTGGCGATCGTCGCGGTGCTGCTGTTCCCCCTGATCGGGGAGGCAATCATCCGGCTGGTGCTCATCATCCCAGACGCCTTCAACGACATCCAGGACGCCGCGGGCTATCTGCCGTTCGATGCCGGCGCACAGATGTTCACCTTCCTCGACCTCAACCAGGCGCTGCAGATCTTCGGCTTCCAGCCCCAGGGTCCGGTGGGAGGCGGTGTCACGTTCGGGGTCTTCACCGCCGTGCTGCTGCTGATCGCCGCGCTCCTCTTCGTCCGCCGCGACGCCTGATGCTGGGCGGTCGAGTTGCCGGGATGCTGGGCCGGCGACTGGCGGGGCGCCAGCTGCGCGCGTCGAGCCGCCGCCGGCGCCCGTCGCCCGGGACCGGGACCGGGACCGACGGAATCGACTACGCCCCGCGCGACGACGGCCGGCCCGACCCCGGTGAGATCGTGTGGACGTGGGTGGCCTACGAGGACGACCCGGCCAAGGGCAAGGACCGGCCCGTGCTGCTGGTCGGGCGCGACGGCGACCGGCTGCTCGGGCTGATGCTGACGAGCAAGGACCACGACCGCGACGCGACCGACGAGGCACGCCAGCATCGGCACTGGGTCGATATCGGCAGCGGTGACTGGGACGCCCAGCGGCGACCCAGCGAGGTACGCGTGGACCGGCTGCTTCGCCTCGACGCGGCGTCCGTGCGCCGCGAGGGTGCGACGCTGGATCGTGACCGCTTCGACGAGGTCGTGGTCGCCATGCGTGCCCACCCGCGCTGACCGGGTGGATCCCGGGTTGACCGACCACGCCCCGCCCCCGTAGCGTTGCCCGTGGTTGCAGTTGTACTTCCGTTAGTGGTCTGAAACGCCCGCGAAGTCTGACAGCGGGCGCTTTGTTTTTCGGGCTGGTCCCGAGCGTGGCGCCTGGTAGCGACCCGGGGCCGCGACCTGCGGTTCCGACCAGCACACCCCAGAGGAGAGCCTCGTGGCTCAAGGCACCGTGAAGTGGTTCAACGCCGAGAAGGGCTTCGGCTTCATCGCCCAAGACGGCGACGGCCCGGACGTCTTCGTGCACTACAGCGCGATCGACGCCTCCGGCTACCGTTCGCTCGACGAGGGCCAGCGGGTCGAGTTCACCCAGACCCAGGGCCAGAAGGGCCCGCAGGCGGAGAACGTCCGCCCGGTCTGACCGACTCGGTCAACACCTCGGCAGGGGTGGTCACGGCTTCGGCCGGGCCGCCCCTGTCGTCGTTGTGACGGGTCTCAGCGGGAGATCGGGCGAGAACCGTTGAACAGCTCGAACAGCCAGCGCTTGGCCGGGTCTCGGTAGAGCACCCCACTCAACCGGTAGGGAAGCTCGTCGCCCCCGGGACCCTCGATCACCCAGGTTGCCTCCACCGCGAACCAGACCACGTCGCCGTGGCGGGTCGCGACCGGACGTTCCCACTCCCACCCGTACGTGACCGGCTCGGCGAACATGCGGGTGTGCAGGGCGCGCAGCTGGTCGACACTGTGGGCCGATACGCCTGGCTCGGAACCGATCAGCGTGGCGTCCTCGGCGAAGAGCGCGAGGGCGCCGTCCAGGTCTCTCCCGCGCAGCACGGCGACGTAGCTGCGCAGCATCGCATCGACCGCCTCGGCAGGGTCGTCGTCTTCTCGTCGGCGGCTCACGGTTCTGGCCTGGGTGGACATGAGTCAGACGCTACGCCGCGTTTGTGGTCGCGCCCAAGCGGTCGACCAACGGCGTCGGACGTGCTCGTGACCCGGCCGCGACATTCGCCTGCGAGCCCGTGGCCGCGCACATGGCGTCGTCCACCCGGCGAGGTTTACAGTCCCAAGTCATGACTGCTGTTCTTGCCGGGCGTCGAGCCCTCGTCACTGGCGCTGCCTCCGGCATCGGCCACGCCTGCGCGACCCGCCTCGCCGAGGACGGAGCTGAGGTCTTCGCGCTCGATCGCAACGGTGACGGGGCCGCCGCAATCGCGAGCGCCGTCGGCGGCACCGCGCTGGTGGCAGACCTCTCCGACCCGACCGCGATCGACGCGCTGCAGCTCGCCGGCCTCGGCATCGACGTGCTGGTCAACAACGCAGGCATCCAGCATGTGGCCCCGATCGAGGAGTTCGACCCGGACCGGTTCGCGCTCATCCAGAAGGTGATGCTCGAGGCCCCGTTCCGGCTCTGCGCTGCCGTGCTGCCGGGGATGTACAGCCGGGGCTGGGGCCGCCTCGTACACCTCTCGAGCGTGCACGGGCAGCGCGCCTCGGCGTACAAGGTCGCCTACGTGGCCGCCAAACACGGACTCGAGGGGCTGTCCAAGGTGGCCGCGCTGGAGGGTGCCGGGCGCGGCGTCACCTCCAACACGGTCTGCCCCGGATATGTCCGCACCCCGCTCGTGGAAGGGCAGCTCGCCGACCAGGCCGCCCGTCACGGCATCGACGAGGCCCAGGTGCTCCACGAGGTGCTGCTTGCGCGTACGCCGCTCAAGCGCCTCGTCGAACCCAGCGAGGTGGCGCACGCGGTGTCGTTCCTGTGCGGCCCGGGCAGCGACTCCATCACCGGGGTCTCCCTCGACATCAACGGCGGGTGGACGGCAGCCTGACCCGGCGCACGTCGAGACAGCCGAAACGCGCACGCGGCTGGCACGTTCGGACACGTTTGCCTCGAAGGTGGTATCAGATTGCTCCCCGGTACGCACATGCGTACTACCCTCGGCCCTGTCGTCGCGAGGCCCGGGGCGAGACGTGGGGAGCGGTTGATGAGGCAGTCGTGGAGGGTCCTGACTGGGTTCGCGGCTGCGCTCGGCGCCCTCGCTCTGTCGCCCAGCGCCGCCGCTGTCGACATCGACATGCGCAACGTGGAGGGCACGCCCGCTGACGACGTGTTGCGCGGAACCTCGAACGACGACCGGATCTGGGCCGGCGGTGGACACAACGTGGTGTTCGGCCTCGCAGGCAGCGACCGGCTCGTCGGCGGCTCCGGCCGCGATGAGATCTATGGCGGCAGGGGCAACGACTCGTTGCGGTCGGGGGCCGGTCATGACCTGCTGGTGCCAGCCAGGGGCTCGGACCGGGTGCTGGCGGGACCAGGTCGCGACGTTGTCAGGCTCGGGACCGACGGCGCCGCCGACCAGATCGACTGCGGCGGCGGGCGCGACCTCGTGCGGCTGAGCTCTCGACGAGACTCGTCCGACGTGCTGCGCGGCTGTGAGCGCGTGGTCCGCGCGAGCTGACCCGACAGCGGCGCGCAGGTGGCTCAGTGCTGGCCGCTGACGGCCTCAGCCATCCGGCCGAGCGCCTGATCCACGATGTCTGCGCTGGTGGCGAAGTTGAGGCGTACATGGCCGCTGCCACCGCGCCCGAAGGCTGGACCCGGCTCGAGCGCGACCCCGCCTTGGTGGAAGAACAGCTCACGGGGTTCCTCGCCTGTGCCGAGCGCACCGCAGTCGAGCCAGGCCAGATAGGTGGCAGCAGGGGGCTGCCACCGCACCTCGGGCAGACGGTCGGTGAGCAGGGCGCCGAGCTGGCTGCGCCGGGCGTCGAGGGTGGCGATCAGCGCCGCCAGCCACGGATCGCCGTCGTGCAGCGCCGCAACCGTCGCGAGCAGGCCCAGATGCCCGACCCGCCATCGGGCATCCGGCGGCAGCCGGCGAGCCAGCTCGTGCATCGGCTCGGAGGCGGTCACGATGGCGGCGCACTTGAGCCCGGCAAGGTTGAAGGCCTTGCTCGCCGACAGCAGGCTGACGCCGACATCGGCTGCGCCGGGGACGGTGAGGAACGGCGTGAACTCCGCCCCGGGGAGCACGAGCGGTGCGTGGATCTCATCGGCGATCACGATGACGTCGTGCTCGGCGGCGAGCCGGGCCACCTCGATGAGCTCGTCGCGGCAGTGCACCCGTCCGACCGGGTTGTGGGGGCTGCACAGCACGTACGCCTTGGGCCGTTGGCGGAAGGCGTCGGCGAGTGCCTCGAGGTCCAGCCGCCAGCTGCCCTCGCTGGTCCGCCGCAGCGGCGCCTGGACCACCCGGGCGCGCACCTCGTCGGCCCAGTGGAAGAACGGCGGGTAGACCGGCGGGCTGATCACCACCGCGTCTCCCGGCACACAGACGGTACGCAGCATCTCGACGGCCGCGACGCCGACATCGGGCAGCGCATGGACGGCCTCCGGCGCCACCGTCCACTCCCAGTGTCGCCGGGTAAATCCGGCCAACGCCTCGCCGAGGGCAGGTGTGGTCACGGCGTAACCGGTGTCGGAGCGAGCCACCGCCTCGGCCAGCACCTCGCGTACCACCGGTGCGAGCGCGAAGTCCATCTCCGCGACGGGCAACGGGAGCACGTCATCGTCGTACAGGCTCCACTTGGCACTGCGCCTGCGGCGCAGGGTCGGGAGGTCGTCGACCGGCAACGGCGTCGGCGGCTGGGGGCGGTCCACCTCGCTCACCCTAGGCTCCGGGTCGCCCGCCGCGCGCCTGGCCCGCGCCACGTAAACGTGGGTGCGGGCAGACACCCGGGCGGGGCGCCGCGGCACCGAAGCACGGCAGCCGTGGGCCCAGCCACCGTGTCTCGCCGTTAGGGTCGCTGGGTGGTCGATGCGTTGCACGTCGCCGTCGTCGGGTCGGGCCCCTCCGGCTTCTATGCCGCCGACACGTTGCTGGCAGCCGACGACCCCGTGGTACGTGTCGATGTGCTCGAGCGGCTGCCGACTCCGTGGGGCCTGGTGCGCTCGGGCGTCGCGCCGGACCACCCCAAGATCAAGTCGGTCGCCGACACCTTCGACCAGATCGCCGAGCACGAGCGCTTCCGCTGGTACGGCAACGTCGACCTCGGCGTCGACGTCACCCGGAAGGAGCTGCTCCAGAGGTACGACGCGGTGATCTACGCCCTGGGCGCGCAGAGCGACAGGCACCTGGAGGTGCCGGGGGAGCAGCTGCTCGGCAGCGTCGCCGCCACGGACGTGGTCGGGTGGTACAACGGGCATCCGCACTACCCCGACCTCGAGCTGCCCCTGCACGGCGAGCGTGCAGTCGTGGTGGGAAACGGCAACGTGGCGCTCGACGTGGCGCGGATGCTCTGCACCCCGGTGGCCGACCTCAACCGCACCGATATCGCCGACCACGCCCTCGAGGTGCTGTCCCGCAGCAGCGTGCGCGAGGTGCTCGTGCTGGGCCGCCGCGGCCCCGCGCAGGCCACCTGGACGACGCTCGAGCTGCGCGAGCTCGGCGACATCGACGGCGTGGACGTGGTGGTCGAGCCCCCCGGTGTCCTCGACATCGCCGACGACGGCCTGCCTCCGGTCGTCCGCCGCAACCTGGCCAGCCTCCGTACGATCGCGGACCGCCCGCTGCGGGCGGGCACTCGCCGACTGGTCCTGCGGTTCCTGCGCTCACCGGTTGCGCTGCGCGGCAGTGGTCACGTCGAGCAGGTCGAGCTGGCGTGCAACGACCTCGTGGCCGACGACGCGGGACGGCTGCTCGCCCGCGACAGCGGCGCCCGCGAGGTGATCGATGCGGGTTTGGTGGTGCGTGCGGTCGGATACGTCGGCGTACCGGTCGAGGGGCTTCCGTTCGACCCGGTTGCTGGCCACATCCCGCATGACGAGGGACGCGTGGTCGGACACGAGCGCGAGTATGTCGTCGGGTGGATCAAACGTGGCCCGACCGGGGTGATCGGCACCAACAAGAAGGACGCGCGCGAGACCGTGCGGCGACTGCTCGCCGACCTCGGCCCTGGCTCTGGCTCACGCCTCGACGGCGCCGGGGACGGCGACCGACCGGCCCGGCTGGCGGCGTGGCTGCACACCAAGCAGCCGGAGCTGGTCACGGACGCCGGCTGGCACGCGATCGACACAGCCGAGCGGCTGGCTGGGGAGGCGCAGGAACGCCCGCGCGTCAAGCTCGTGCACACCTCGGACCTGCTCGCCGCCGCTCGCGGCGCCGAGGAGCCCGGACGTGCCGAGCCGTGACCAGTGCACGGCCCTTATGGTGATGCGATGAGCCCCCAGGTCGACGAACGGGTCCTGGCGCAGCGACTCGCCGCTCTCGACACCGGGTTGCGCGCGTACGGCTCCATCCTGGTCGCATTCAGTGGCGGCGCAGACTCCGCGCTGCTGCTGGCCGCCGCGCTGCGCACGCTCGGCTCCGAACACGTCGTGGCCGCCACCGCCTGGTCGCCGTCGCTGCCGGTCGCCGAGCGCCGTGCGGCCGCCGACTTCTGTGCCGGCCTCGGCGTACGGCAGGTGACCCCGGCAACGCATGAGCTGGAACGCGAGGGCTACCGCGCCAACGCCGGCGATCGCTGCGGCTTCTGCAAGTCCGAGCTGTTGGACACCCTGGCAACGCTGGCCGGCGAGCTCGGACTGGCCGTCGTCGCCACCGGCACCAACGCCGACGACGCGATCGCCGGTTTTCGTCCCGGCATCGCCGCCGCGGCGGCCCGGGGCGCGGTGACTCCGTTGAGCGACGCGGGGTTGACCAAGCAGCAGGTGCGCGAAGTGTCGCGCCGTTGGGGGCTGGCCACCTGGGACAAGCCGGCCGCGGCCTGCCTGAGCTCGCGGATCGCGTACGGCGTGCCGGTCAGCCGCGAGCGCCTTGAGCGGGTCGAGCGGGCCGAGGTGGGACTGCGAGCGGCGCTTGCCGTGGCCGGCATCTCCGTGCGCGATCTGCGGGTGCGCGACCTTGGAGCACTGGCCCGCGTCGAGGTGGACAGCACCGCGGTGGCTGCTGTCGGCGCCAGCCCGCAGGCCCGGGCCGCCGTACTCGCGGCGGGCTTCGACACCGTCGAGGTGGACGCGCGGGGCTTCCGCTCCGGTGCCATGAACGAGCTGCTCGCCGACCCTGCGCGGTGGCGGTGAGCACTGCGCGGCCGGCAACCCGATTGGTCCCGGGCGCGCGCCGCCGTACGCTTTGACGGCCCACCACGTACAACAACGAGTAGCTCGCGAGGTCAACGGTGCCCACAGGCAAGGTCAAGTGGTACGACGCGGAGAAGGGTTTCGGCTTCCTCACCACCGAGGAGGGCGGCGACGTCTTCGTGCGCTCCGACGCGATGCCGCCCGGCACCGCGACGCTGCGCTCGGGCACTCGGGTCGAGTTCGGAGTGGTGCAGGGACGTCGAGGGGACCAGGCCCTTCAGGTGCGGGTGCTCGATGCGCCCGCCTCGGTGGCCAAGGCCCGGCGCAAGCCGGCCGAGGACATGACGGTCATCGTCGAGGACCTGATCGGGCTGCTCGACGGGCTCGGCAACGGCTACCGGCACGGTCGGCACCCCGAGGGACGCACCGCCAAGCAGACCGCCGCACTGCTGCGGGCGCTCGCCGACGAGCTCGACGCCTGAGTCGCTGGTGGGCGGCTCCCGCCGCCCTCTTACCCTGCGCCACGTAAACGTGGCGGAGTGATGCTTTACGGGGTGCGTACGCCACGTAGAGCAACCCTGCGTCACGTTTACGTGGCGGAGCGCCAAGCCCAAAGCGGGACACCGGCGGCCACCACGGGAGGGGTCAGAACAACGCGGGGCGCCGACGCAGCCGGACCACGCTGCGCACGACGAAGACCGTCCATGCCAGCAACAGGCCGGCCACGATGCCGAGGCTCAACCAGGTGGGGGACAACGGCAGCGCGATGCCGAGGAACCCGCCGAGCACCCAGGCCAGCTGCAGCAGCGTCTCCGAGCGCGCAAACACGCTCGTTCGCACGGCTTCGGGCACGTCACGCTGGATGAGTGCGTCGAGTGAGAGCTTGCCGAGCGCCTGGCAGATGCCGACGGTGAGCCCGAGACCAACGGCCGTAGGCAGCGAGTAGGTCATGGCGGTCACCACCACCATGACGACGTCGGCCACCAGCACGGTGATGACGGTGAGCTCGGGTTGCTTGGTCTTCAGCACGGCGGCGAGGCCGGTGCCGACGGTGTTGCCGAGGCCGGCAGCGCCCACGACGAGTCCGAGCAGCAGCGTGACGCGGTCCTCCCAGCCGTCGAAGGGGCGATCCCGCAGCACGAAGGCCATGTACATCACCAGGAATCCGGACAGGAAGCGCAGCCCGGCATTGCACCGCAGCGCCGCGACGACCAGCGCGGTGATGCCGGCACCACGGGCCGCGCGTCCGCCGCGGAGGTCGGTGATGTCGACCTGCTCCTCGCCGGTGGAGGAGTCGACGTGCGCAGGCAGCAGGACCGCCAGCACGGTGGCGATCGTGAACAGCACGAAGCCGTAGCGCAGCACCCAGGACGGTCCGACCAGGGACAGTCCGACCGCGACCGGCGCAGAGACGGCGGCGGCGGCGGTGCCGGTGAGGCTGAGCCTCGAGTTGGCCTTGACCAGGCTGAACCGAGTCGGCAGTACGCGCGGCACCGCCGAGGCCTTGGTGACGCCGTACGCCTTGGAAGCCACCAGCACCCCGAACGCGCCGAGGAAGAACTCCACAGACCGGGTCGAGGCCGCACCGGCGAGCAGCAGGCAGCAGATCGAGCGGACGGCGACGGTGCTGCCGATCGCCCATCGACGCCCCCGCCGGTAGCGGTCCAGGAACGGACCGATCAGGGGCGCCACCAGCGCGAACGGCAGCATCGTCAGGCCCAGGAACAGGGCCACCTGCCCGCGGGCCTCCCCCGTGGGGACCTGGAAGAACAAGGTGCCGGCAAGGGCAACAGCGACCGCGGCGTCTCCCGCGGTCGCGAACGCGTGCATCTCCAGCAGCCGGGACATGCCGCTCTCACCGGCCCCCTGCGCGTGGGTGAGCCGACGTGCGCCCTGGAACGTACGCCCCGCCAGCCGGCCGCTGGCGTGCACCGCCCGCCCGGTGGCCCGCCCCGCGGTCCGCCCGACCCGCCGCGTCCGCCTGGCCCGCCGGGCCCGATCAGCCGGTGGCCCCTCGGTTTGCTGCACCCGTCAATCCTGCCTCACACCGAGCCGGCGGAGGCTCCCGCGGCACGGTCAGTGCTGGCCGGGCTGCGTCGGTGTGTGAGGATCGCTGTCGTGGCCGCCTCGACCCGTACGCTTCGCGCGCGCTCCGACCCCGCGTTGGTCGACGCCGTCGAGGTCGCTCGCGAAGCGGCCGTGTCAGTCGGCGGCGAGGGCCAGGTCGGCGAGCACGAGGGTCATCGTGCCGAGGGGGAGCGGGTCGTCAGCCACCTGTTCGCCAGCCGCCGCCCGGGCTATCGGGGCTGGCAGTGGTCGGTCACGCTGACGCGCGCATCGCGGCAGAAGACCGCCACGGTCGACGAGGTCGTGCTGCTGCCCGGCCCGGACGCCATCGTCGCGCCGGTGTGGCTGCCGTGGGCGGAGCGGGTACGCCCCGCCGACGTCGGACCCGGCGATCTGGTGCCGACCGACGACGACGACCCGCGGTTGGTGCCGGGCTGGTTGACCGGTGACCCGGCGACCGAGCCGCTGATCGACGACACCGCCGTCCGTCAGGTCGCCGACGAGGTCGGCCTCGCCCGCCCGCAGGTGCTGTCGCTGGAGGGCCGCGATGCCGCCGCCGAGCGCTGGTACGACAGCGACCACGGCCCGGCCGCCCCGATCGCCGCCACGGCGCCCGGCCGCTGCATCGGGTGCGGGTTCCTGGTCCGCATGGCCGGTCCGCTGGGTCTGCTCTTCGGGGTGTGCGCCAACGGCAACGTCGCCGACGACGGCAACGTGGTCTCGCTGGACCACGGCTGCGGGGGGCACTCCGACGTCCGGCTGCCCAGCAACCGCCTCCCCGAGAAGCTCCCCGAGCCGGTCATCGACACGGTGTCCTACGAGCCGCTCGGGTGGGACTGACCCGCTCGGCTCAGGCGCGTTCCGGATCGCGGCTGCGCAGGTAGTTGCGCCGGCGACGGCAGTACAGCCACCCGATGACGCCCAGTACGGCGCCGCTCAGGCTGGTCCAGAGCCACCACGTCCGGTCGTTGTCCTGCAGCGTGGACACGAACGGCAGCAAGGCGACGAACGCGACCAGCCACAGCACGGCACCCACCGCCATGGTGCGGACGCCGTCGACGTCGAGCGGCGCGACCTCTGCGACGAGGAACGTACGGTTGCCGAACTCGCGCTCGGTGACGTCGGGCTGGCCGAACTCGTGCGGGGTCACCGGCCGCAGCATCTCGCCGCCCTCGCGCAGCTGGTCGACCCGGTCCTGCACCCGGCCCTGCATCCGCGTGCGAGCGCTGTCGCGGCGGTTCTCGCCGGCAGGCGGCGAGACATCGGGCGGCTGGTCCACCCTGCCAGCCTAGGTCACCGCTGGTCTGGCATGCTGCGCCCCGCGGCAAGGGCGCCGCGTCGACGCCAACCCCCTTGCCGTACGACCCAGGAGCGCCAATGGCCACGTCGCGTCGCCCCGCCACCACCGCCACCGCCACCGAGACGCGCGCGCCGCGCTCGGGTCTTGACGGGTTCTTCCGCATCAGCGAGCGCGGGTCGACCGTCGGCCAAGAGGTGCGTGGTGGCTTGGTCACCTTCTTCACGATGGCCTACATCGTGGTGCTCAACCCGCTGATCATCGGCAATGCGCCGGATGTGAACGGCGACCTGCTCGCCGGCGGGGACTTCGCCGTCATCGCGGCCTGCACTGCGCTGGTCGCCGGTGTGCTCACCATCGTGATGGGGGTGGTGGCGAACTTCCCCCTCGCCCTGGCGACCGGTCTGGGTCTCAACGCTTTCGTCGCGTTCGCCATCGCCTCGCAGATGACCTGGGCCGATGCGATGGGCCTGGTCGTGCTCGAGGGCCTGGTCATCCTGGTGCTGGTGCTGTCCGGCCTCCGTAAGGCGATCTTCGACGCCGTGCCCATGACGCTGAAGACGGCCATCTCGGTGGGCATCGGGCTGTTCATCACCCTCATCGGCCTGGTGGACGCCGGGGTGGTGCGGCGTACCGGAGCCGGCCCGGTCCCCGTCGAGCTCGGAGTCGGAGGTCAGCTGCTGGGGTGGCCGGTGCTGGTCTTCTGCATTGGGCTGCTGCTCATGCTGACGCTGTACGTGCGGCAGGTGAAGGGTGCGATCCTCATCGGCATCGCGGTCACCACCGTGCTCGCGGTCGTGGTCGAGGCGGTGGCCGACATCGGCGCGTCGTTCACCCCGCCGGACACCGTCAACCCGGCCGGCTGGCAGCTCAACGTGCCCGCGCTGCCCGACAGCGTCGTGTCGACCCCGGACTTCGGTCTGCTCGGCGAGTTCAGCCTGTTCGGCTCGTTCGCGCAGGTCGGGGCGCTCACCGCCGGACTGCTGGTCTTCTCGCTGATGCTCGCGGACTTCTTCGACACGATGGGCACGATGACGGCGATCGGCGCCGAGGCAGGGCTCAACGACGCCGACGGCACGCCGCCCGGCGCCCAGCGGATCCTCGTGGTGGACTCGATCGCCGCGGTTGCGGGCGGAGCCGCGTCGGTGTCCAGCAACACCAGCTACATCGAGTCCGCTGCCGGTGTCGGTGAGGGCGCCCGCACCGGCCTGGCCTCGGTCGTCACCGGGGTGTGCTTCCTCGCCGCGACCGTGTTCTCACCGCTGGTCGGCATCATCCCCTACGAGGCGGCCACCCCGGCACTGGTCGTCGTCGGCTTCTTGATGATGACCCAGGTACGCCACATCGACTGGGACGACCTGACCGTCGCCGTGCCGGCGTTCCTCACCATCGTGGTGATGCCGTTCACCTACTCCATCACCGCGGGCATCGGCGCCGGCTTCGTGTCCTACGTCGTGCTTGCCGCCGTACGCGGTCGCGCCGCCCGGGTGCACCCGCTGATGTGGCTGGTGGCCGTTCTGTTCATGGTGTGGTTCGCCATCAGCCCAGTCAGCGACTGGCTGCACCGCCTATCGGGTTGATTAGCCAGGCTAATGACGTAGGCTAAGCATCATGCCTGCTTCGACCGCGCGCACGGTGCGCACCGACTCCGGTCTGGCCAGTGCCCTCGCGGTGTCGATCGGCCGGATGTCGCGGCGGCTGCGGCAAGAGCGCGACTCCGAGCTCACCGCCACCCAGCTGTCCGCGCTCGGCACCTTGCGCCTGCACGGCCCCCTCACGCTCGGCGCCCTGGCGGCGTACGAACGGGTACAGCCACCGTCGATGACGCGCACCGTCAACTGCCTGGTCGACAACGCCATGGTGCGCCGCGAGCCGCACCCCAGCGACGGTCGCCAGGTCGTGCTGCACCTGTCCGACGAGGGCGGGTCGCTGCTCGAGACCGAACGACGTCGGCGCGATGCCTGGCTGGCCCAGCGGTTGCGCGGCCTCGATGCCGACCAGCGAGACCTCCTGCGCCGAGCCGCTCCGCTGCTCGAGGCGCTGGCCCAGTCGTGAACGGACGCGTGCGGCCGACCTTCCGCGCGCTGGCGATCCGCAACTACCGTCGCTACGCAGCAGGCGCCTTGGTATCCAACACCGGCACCTGGATGCAGCGGGTCGGCCAGGACTGGCTGGTGCTGCAACTGTCAAGCGGAGACGGCACCGCGCTCGGCATCACCACCGGACTCCAATTCCTCCCGATGCTGCTGCTGTCGCCGTACGCCGGGCTGGTCGCCGACCGCTTTCCCAAGCACCGCGTGCTGCTCGCCACCCAGCTGTCGATGGCGGTCCCCGCCGCCCTGCTCGGTCTGCTCGCCGTCACCGGCGCCGCCCAGACCTGGCACGTCTACCTGCTGGCGCTGCTGTTCGGGGTGGGCACGGCTTTTGATGCACCGGCCCGGCAGTCCTTCGTGGTGGAGATGGTCGGCCCGGACGACCTCCCCAACGCCGTCGGGCTCAACTCCGCGTCGTTCAACCTCGGCCGGGTGGTCGGCCCCGCGGTGGCCGGCGGCCTCATCGCGCTGCTGGGATCGGACGCGGAGGCAACGGGCTGGGTGATCCTGCTGAACGCGGCGAGCTATCTGGCCGTGGTCGTCTCCCTGCGGGCCCTTGACCTCGACCGGCTGCAGCCCGCGACCCCCGCTCGGCGCGGACCGGGCGCGATCCGAGACGGGCTCCGCTACGTCCGGCGACGGCCCGACCTGATGATGGTCCTCACGATCGTGTTCTTCGTCGGCACGTTCGGGCTGAACTTCCAGCTGACCACGGCGCTGATGGCCACCGAGGTGTTCGACAAGGGTGCCGGCGCGTACGGGCTGCTCGGCTCGGTGATGGCGCTCGGCTCGCTGGCAGGCGCGCTGTTCGCCGCTCGCCGGGCCCGCCCGCGCGGCCGGCTGGTGGTCGGTGCCGCCGTCGTCTTCAGCCTCGCCGAGATCGTCGCCGGCGTGCTGCCGAGCTATCTGACCTTCGCGCTGTGGTTGCCGCTGGTCGGCATCAGCGCGCTCACCGTCATCACCGCCGCCAACGCCACCCTGCAGCTCGCGGTCGCCCCGGAGATGCGGGGCCGGGTCGCAGCGCTGTACATGATGATCTTCATGGGCGGGACCCCCCTTGGCGCACCGATCGTCGGCTGGGTGGGAGAGACGTTCGGCGCCCGCTGGACCCTCGTCGGCGGTGGCGGGCTGGCCCTGGTCGGCACCGTGGTGGCAACAATCGTGTTCACCCGCCGCAGTGGTCTGGTGATCCGGGCGCACTTCGGCCGGCATCCGCGGCTGGATGTCCGGGCGGCCGACCCGGTGCTGAGCCAGCCGGAGCGGCTCGCCGGCTGACCCCGCAGGCGGCGGCCTTTTGTAGGATCGCTGGGTGAACCCCCGCCACCGCCGACTGGTCATCCCCGGTCTGCTCGTGGTCCTGCTGCTGACGGTGGTCGTCGTCGCCGTCGCCGGGCGGTGAGGGGGGTGCCGGTCCCGCTCGAGCAGGCCCTGGCCCGAGTCCGCGAGCTGGTGCTCTCCGACGACCTGGCTCGCGCCGTCAGCTCCGGTCGGCGGCGCGGTGGCGAGCAGCCGCAGTGGCGTCGGGTCGTCGTGCGCCCGGTCGACCTGCGCAGTGGACGCCACCTGCAGTCCACCGCGTACGACGACACCCAGGCCCACACCCACAACGCCGCGGAGGGCGCGGCCGCGGCGGAGCTGGTCGACGAGCTGCTGGCGCTCCCGTTCGGCAACTGGCACGTCGAGACGTCTGCGCGCACCTTGCAGCTGCGGGTCACCAAGCGTGGCGACGCACAGCTGCACGAGTCGGAGCGCGACGGCGAAGCGCCGTCGGCCGGTCAACCGCACGACCGGGTCAAGCAGCGCGCGCTGGACCCTGCCGACGCCTGGTTGGTGGCCGTCGGCATCAGTGGCGCCGACGGCCGGGTCAAGGCGTCGCGGCGCGACAAGCACCGGCAGGTCGAGCAGCTCTGTCGCCAGCTGGCCGCCGTGGTCGACGATGCGCTCGGCAGCGGTCGGCTGCGCACCCCCACCTCCGACGACCCGCTGCGGGTGGTCGACCTCGGGTGCGGCAACGCCTATCTCACCTTCGCCGCCTACCGCTGGCTCACCGTGCAGCGTGGACTTCCGGTCACCCTCACCGGGGTCGATCTCAAGCAGCAGGCCCGGGAGCGCAACGCCGAGCTGGCCCAACGACTCGACGCCACCGGGCTGCGCTTCGTCGAGGCCGGCATCGCCGAGGTCGAGCTCGAGCCCGCCCCGGAGGTGGTGCTGGCACTGCACGCCTGCGACACCGCCACCGACGATGCCCTCGCGCGCGCGGTCCGGTGGCAGGCGCCGGTGGTGCTGGCGGCTCCGTGCTGCCACCACCACCTGCAGGCCCAGCTGAGTGGGCAGCCGGCGCCTGCGCCGTACGGGCTGCTCACCCGGCACAACATCCTCCGCGAGCGGTTGGCCGACGCGTTGACCGACACGATGCGTGCGGCCCTGCTGCGGCTGCACGGCTACCGCGTCGACGTGGTCGAGTTCGTCGACAGCGCACACACCCCGCGCAATGCGCTGCTGCGTGCGGTGCGTACCGGCCCCGGCGGGCCCGCCGGTGTGCGTGAGGACTACGACCGGCTGGTCGCTGAGTGGAGGGTGTCGCCGCGCCTGGCAGAGCTGATCGGGGAGCCCCCATCGTGATCCGCGGGGTGCGCAGGCGGGCTCGTGGCGTTCGGCTGCCGGTGCTGCTGGCGCTGGTGGTGCTCACCGGTGCCGGCGGGGCGCAGGCCTGGGGTCAGGAGGGCCTCAGTGACATCACGATCGACGACCCCCGGGTGAGCGAGTCCAGCGGGCTCAGCGTGTCACCGCTCGACGACGGCCTGCTCTACACCGTCAACGACTCCGGTAACGACCCACTCGTCTTCGTGGTCGACAGTGCCGACGGGACGGTGGTCGGCACGACCCTGCTCGAGGGTCTCGACCCAGAGGTGGTCGATCCCGAAGCGATGGCGGTGCAGGGCGACACGGTGTGGGTCGCAGACACGGGCGACAACGCCAATGAGCGCGACGACGTCGCCCTGTACGCGCTGCCCGCCCCCCGTAGCGGTGACGACACGGTGCGGCCGACCGCGTACCCCGTGCGCTACGCAGCAGGCCACCCCGACGTCGAAGCCCTGCTGATGGCCCCGGACGGAGGGGGCGGCGGCTGGCTCGTCACCAAGGAGGTGTTCGGCGGCGAGGTGCTTGCCCTGCCCGCCGACATGCGTCCCGGCGTACCGGTCACGCCCGAGCCGGTGCCGGGTGTGCTGGTGCCGGGGCTCGTGACCGATGCCACGGTCCTGCCCGACGGTGAGGCGGCGGTGGTCCGCACGTATGGGAAGGCGTTCGTCTACCGCCTGCCGGACTGGTCGCAGGTCGCCACCATCGATCTGCCC